>NZ_CP010869.1:3420000-3649316 GCF_001305615.1 Actibacterium sp. EMB200-NS6 | reverse complement strand
TTGGTTTTTATCCCTCAGCAAAGCACACGCAGCTCGCGCCTGGTGATGATACAGGCCCAGCCCCTGCAGGGGTCCGGCACGCGATCGGCCACGCTCCTTTTCGCTCGAACCACCTTGGCAAACGCGCCAACCCCCGCGGTTGATCGCCAGCTAGCCGCGCGCCTTGGGCCCGCAGTGAAATATCAAGGGCCGTGCCAAATCCTTGCCTGTTGACATCCGGACACCGATGTCCGTATGAGCGGGGAATGAGCAAGCGCGCGGATGCACGTCAAAATCGCGCCAGGATTCTGGCCGCCGCGGCGGATGTTGTCGCTGAAGAGGGCACTTCGGTGCCTCTTGATCTTGTGTGCGCGCGTGCCGCCGTCGGGCGCGCGACCCTTTACCGGAACTTTCCCGACCGGCAGGCGTTGATGCTGGCCTTGCTGGACGAAACGCTTGAACGGCTCGAAGCGGCAGCGGTTGCTCTGGGTGGCAGGGATGACGCGGTTTTTGCGCTGCTGGCGCATGTGGCCGAGGAGATGGCGGACAGCATGGCCTTGTTCGATTACTTGAGCACCGCCGATATCTCGGTCGAGACGGTGTCGGCCAGCCGGGCCCGATTGGCCGTGGTGCTGGACGCGCCGATCGAACGGGCGCGACAGGCCGGTCTGATCCGCGCGACGGTCGGGACACCGGACATGCTTTTGGCCTTTCGGATGTTCGCCGGCGTTCTGCAGGACAGGGACGCGGCCACCCGGAAGCAAACCTGCCAGCGCGCGCTGGACATCGTGATTCACGGCATTGCCGCCTCGCCGAAGGTGGATGGCGTCGCGGTTTGGGCCGAAAACGGTTCATTCCAAAAGTAATTTGCCCAAAGTGATAAGACAGAATGGAAACGACCCGGACATGACGAACACCCCCGATACAGAAACGACGCCCGGCCCCGGCACCCCGGCTTCGGAAACCGTGGCAGACGAGGCAAAGGCCGGCAATCCGGCCAAGAAAGTCGGTTTGCTCGTACTGCTGATCCTTGCCGGCATCGTCGGGTGGTACGTGGCCTCCGACCGCTACGCGCCGGGCACGAACCGGGGCATCGTCATGGCCAACGTGACACAGGTCGCCCCGCGCGTTTCCGGCCGCGTGATGCGGGTTGAGGTCGACGATAACGCCTTTGTCGCCGCCGACGCGCCGCTTTTCCACATTGACGCACGCCCGTTTCAGCTGGTTGTCGAACAGGCCAAGGCACAGTTGCAACAGGCGCATCAGTCTCTTGATGCGTCTTCGGCCCAGCTTGTGGCCAGCCAGGCCAATGTCGCGCAGGCGCGCGCCAGTCTGGAAAATGCCCGTGCCGCCAATGACCGCACCCTGGCCCTGTCCCGGCGCGGTCTGGTGCCCAAAGCCCAGGTGGACAACGCGCGCGCCGCTTTGGAAAACGCGCAGGCCACATTGGATGCCGCCCTGGCGCAGCTTGACAGCGCCAAACGCCAGCTGGGGGTCACGGGGGACGACAACCCGCAGATCCGCGCGGCGCAGCTGCGGCTGGAGCAGGCGAATTACGACCTTTTGTCCACCACGGTGCGCGCGCCGCGCCCGGGCGTGGTGACGAACCTGAAACTGTCGGTGGGTCAGTTCATGGGCGCCGGCAGCCCGGCGATGACGTTCATCGAATCCGAAGGCTTCTGGATCAACGCGGATCTGCGCGAGAACCAGCTGGTGAATGTCGATCCGGGCGACACGGTGGAGATTCTGTTCGACGCCCTGCCGGGCCGGATCTTCCAGGGCCGGGTGGATAGTATCGCCTGGGGGATCAACCCCGGCCAGACCGAGGTCGGAGGGCTGCCGGTCAACAAGCCCGCGACACAGTGGTTCGAACCCGCACGCCGGATTCCCGTGCGCATCAACCTTGACACCGAAGGCACCGGGATGTGGCCGCAAAAGGCGCGCCTGGGCGGCAAGGTCAGCGTGCTGATCCATGCCCAAAGGCCGGGGCATCCGATTTCGCTTCTGGCTGCGTTCTTCCTGCGGCTGCAGGGTTTCGCCACCGCCCTGTACTGAGGCAGCAAGATGTATGTGACCCCAAGGCCGGTGCTTGCCGACGATCCGCTCTTTGCGGTGCGCATGGCCTTTATGTCGGTCATCGGCATCATCGTCATTCAGATCACCCATCCGGCCATACCGCCCCTGATCGCGGCGCTGCCGGTCGGTCTGATGGCGGGCAGCCGCAAGGCCTTCAGCCCGGCGCGGGCCATTGGCGCGCCGATTGCCTTTATCGCGGCGATCTGGCTGATGACGGCGCTGGTGGCGCTGACACGGGATGTGCCGGTGCTGATGCTGGCCCTCGTGTTCTGCGTCTATTTCCTGGCCTTCTATATCACGCGCCGCACGGGCAGCCCGTTCGGGATGCTCATCCTTGTGGCGGCGTCGCTGATGTCGATCATGGGCATGAAGGAACGCGCCGCGCTGTTCTATTTCCGCGACGGGTTCATCGAAGGGTCGCTGGTGGCGCTGGTCGCCGTGCCGGTGCTGTATTACCTGCTGCCAGCCGCCTCGAACCAGGTTCATGTGGACGAACCCGAGCCCGCCTGGGGCCATCATGGCAAGGGGTCTCTGATCCGGGCCGTGGTGATGATGTTGCTCAGCTTCTGGCTGCACGCGATCCTTCCGGCCTCGGATATGCTGCTGGCGGTGGCGGCGGTCTTCGTGCTTGTCTTTCCCACCCGTGAACAGGTCTTTTCCGAAGCGCGCGAACGGGTGATCGCAACCGCCTATGGCGCGGGGCTAAGCATGGTGATCCTGACGATCCTGACCTTCAGTTCGCATTTCGAGGTGCTGATCGGCCTGGTGTTCCTGGCCGGGCTGTTTCTGGCCGACCGGATGATCCACGGGCGCTACGAGGCGATGGTGTATCAGTTCGCCCTGACCACCACGCTGGCCCTGGTCATGAGCGCGCTTTCCACCCAAAGCCCCGGCTACGCCGCCTTTACGCGCATCGTGCTGGTCTTTGGCGGGGCGGTCGCCGCAGCGTTTCTGGTGGCGCTGCTGGACGCGATCTTTCTTGGCCCCGAACAGCCCGACAACCCCGCGGCACTGGGCTGAGGCCCGCGCGGGTCAGGTGCCCAGATAGGCCTCGTGCACCTTGGGGTCTTCGCGCAACGCCGCCGAGACCCCGTGAAACGCGATCTCGCCGTTTTCAAGGATATAGCCGTATTCGCTGACCTTGAGGGCAAGCTGGGCGTTCTGCTCGACGATCAGGATGGTCAGCCCGCTGCGGTTCAGTTCGACAATCGTCTGGAACAGGTGCTCGACCAGCACGGGCGACAGGCCCAGGCTGGGCTCGTCCATCAGCAATATCCGCGGCCGCGACATCAGCGCCCGGCCGATCATCAGCATCTGCTGCTCGCCGCCCGACAGCAGCCCCGCGTGTTGCTGTTCGCGTTCCTTGAGGCGCGGGAAGGTGGTATAGACCCGGTCCAGATCATCGCGCAGCTGTTTGCGTTGGCGCCGGTGAATCCACCCGCCCAGCAACAGATTGTCGGCCACGGACATTTCGGGGAAGGTCTCTCGCCCCTCGGGCACCTGGGCGATGCCGCGCCGCACGATGTCTTCGGTGCTTTTGCCTGCGATGCTTTCGCCGTCCAGCGTGATGTCGCCCCCGCGCAAGGGCACGATCCCCGAAATACAGTTCAGCGTGGTGCTTTTGCCCGCGCCATTGGCCCCAAGAAGGCAGACCATCTGGCCCTGTTCCACCTGAAGGCTTACGCCCTCAAGCGCCTTGACGGCCCCATAGCCGGCCCCGACATCGTCAAGCTTCAGCATAGCCACTTCCCAAATAAGCTTCGATGACCTTGGGGTCTTCGCGCACGTCCTGCGGCAACCCTTCGGCGATCTTCGTTCCGAAATTCAGCACCGTGATCCGATCGGCGATGGCCATGACAAGCTGCATCACATGTTCGACCAGCAGGATGGTGATCCCTTCGCGGTCGCGCAGTTCCGTCAGCAGCTTGTCCAGCGCGGCGATCTCGCGGTTGCGCAGCCCTGCGGCCGGTTCGTCCAGCAGCAAAAGCCGCGGCTTGGCGGCCAGCGCCCGCAGGATGTCCAGCATCTTCTGACGCCCGAAATCCAGCGCATTGGCCTTGGTGTCGCGCATGTCGCTAAGGCCCATGCGCTCTAGCAACGCCTCGGCCTCGGCGATGGCGGCGGCCTCGATGCGGGACCGGCCGGGGCCGGGCAGGAACGGGTTGTAAGTCTCGATCCGGCTGCTCATGCCCAAAAGCAGGTTTTCCAGCACCGTCATGCGGCCGCACAGTTCGATGTTCTGAAAGGTGCGCGCGATGCCCAGCCCCGCCAGCGCATGCGGCGGCAGCGTGGAAATCGGCGACCCCGCAAAGCGCACCTGCCCGCCGGTCAGGTTATAGACCCGCGTGATGGCGTTGAAGGCGGTGGATTTCCCGGCGCCGTTGGGGCCGATCAGCGCATGGATCGTGCCCTCCTGGACCGAGAGGGAAAAGTGGTCAAGCGCGGTGAGGCCGCCGAATTTGATGGTCACCTCGTCCAGTTCAAGCAGGCTCATGTCGATGTCCGGTTCTTGGAGATAAGAGAGGTGACAAGCCCATGGATGCCATTGGGCATAAGCGTGATCGACAGGACAAGGATCAGCCCGTAGACGAATTCCTGCCAGACCAGAAAATCACCCATGGTCGCGCCCAGGACCTCGGGCAGGATGCCCAGGACGATGGCGCCGATCACGACACCCGCCACCGTGCCCATGCCGCCGACCACGATCATGGTCAGCAGAAGGACGGCGGGCGCGAAGGTAAAGTTCTCGGGGTCGATGAACGAGTTGAACACCACCAGCATGCCGCCGCCGATACAGGCGTAGGCGCTTGAGATCACGAAGGCCCAGGCCTTGGTCCGGCGCACGTTGACGCCCGAGACCGAGGCCACATGTTCGCTGTCGCGCAACGCGGCCATGGATCGGCCCAGTTTCGACCGGTTCAGCAGGAACGTGGCCAGCAGGACGACGGTCAGGATCACGACAAGGACGCGGAAATTGCTGGCGTCGGTGGTCGAGGTGAAGAAGATGAAATCCGACGGTTGCAGCCGCAGCCCGTCTACCCCGCCGGTCACGGTTTTCCAGCTTTGCGCCAGCCAGTGCATCGCCGAGGCAAAGGCCACGGTGGCAAGACCCAGATAGATGTTGCGCAGCCGCACCGAGGCCAGCGCGACGACCCAGGCCAGCAGCGCCGACATGAGGATCGCCAACAGCAGGCCGACCGGAAAGGGGATGCCGAAGCGCTGTTGCAGGATCGCGGTCGTATAGGCACCGATCCCATAGAAGGCCACATGGCTGAAGGCGAACTGCCCCGCGCGGCCCATGATGATGTCCAGCCCGATGGCCAGCACCACATAGGTGATCAGCCCGCAGCCGATATAAAGCTGATAATCATTGGCGACCTGCGGGATCAGCAGGCCCAGAAGAAGAATGCCGGCCGGCCAGGCAAGCTCGGCGATAGACAGGCGTCCATACATGGTCAGACTTTCTTGACAGAGGCTGTGCCGCCGAAAAGCCCCTGCGGGCGCAGCACAAGCACGATCATGATGATGATGAACGGGGCAACGATGATGGTGTCGGACCCGAAGAAATAGCCGATCAGGTTTTGCACCACCCCCACGACGAACCCCCCGATGATCGAGCCGGGCAGGTTGCTGAACCCGCCGATCACGGCCGCGGCCAGCGCGGTCATGATGACCCCGCCCATATCGGGGGTCAGCCCCAGCTTGGGCCCCACCAGCACGCCGCAGATCCCGGCCATCACCCCGGCGATGCCCCAGACGATCATGCGCATCCGCGCCACCGGAATGCCCGACAGCGCCGCGCACAGCGGGTTCTGGCTTGAGGCCTGAAGCGCCCGGCCCAGCAAGGTGCGCGTGAAGAACAGCCAGAACCCCAGAATGGCCAGCACCGCGATGCTGACAATCGCCACATCCGCCCGCAGGATCGGTACGCCGCCCACGAAAAACGGCGGGCCGGTGACAAGTGGCGGCAGCGACCGGACCTCTTCGGTATAGGGGATCACCCGCACGATGCCTTTCAGCATCAGCGACAGGCCGAAAGTGGCGATCACGATGGGGATCAGCGGGCTTTCACGCCCGCTCATGCGGCGGGTGATGGGCACGATCGCCAGCCTTTCGAAGGCAGCGCCCAGGGCAAATGTAGCCACCGCGACGATGGGAAAGATCAGCCAGTAGGGCACCGAGGACGAGACGACCAGAAACAGCGCGACATAGGCCCCGATCATGACCAGCTCGCCGGCCGCGAAATTGACCGCTTCGGAGGATTTGTAGACGATCACGATGGACAGCGCGATCAGCGCATAGACCGATCCGGTCGCGATCCCGCTCAGTATCACCAAGGCCAGCGTCGTGGACATTGGGGGCTTTCCTTTCGACTGCGTTGAGGGGCGGCAATAGCGGTGCCCGCGCCGACAGAGCGGCGCGAACAAGGGTCAGTCGTCGAACACCGCCGGGTCGATCAGCGCGTCCCAGGTATAGGGGCCGCCGACACGGGTCACGGTCGAGCCGTCGAACTTGACGATGATCTGTCCGCGGTTGGAATCGCGCCGCTCGGGCGTGAAGACCGTTGGTGTGGCCATGACGCCGGTCTCAAGGTTGGTCTGGTCGATCGCTTCCATGAAGGCCTCGCGCGTCAGATCCGGCCCCGCGCGTTCCAGTGCGTCGACGATCGCCATCGCATGGGGAAAGCCATAGGCCCCGACGATGCCGGGCTCGGGGCGGTCGGGATAGTATTTCACCATCAGATCCTTCCACGGCTTCAGCGCCGGATCGTCCATCGATTCGGCCACCAGCGGATGGGCGTAATAGAACTTGCCCAGACCGGCGGTGTTGCCATCAAGGCTGCCCACGAACGCCTCGGTGTTGGAAACGCCCTGAATGGCCGAGATCACCGGCTTGTCCAGCAGGCCAAACTCGGTCAGCTTTTTCATCACCAGCGTGGTCGGGGGCGCATAGGTGGTCAGGATGATCACATCGGGATTGGCCGAATGCACGTTCAGCACGGGCACGGTCACGTCGGTGGCATTGTTCGGCACGATCTCATTCGCGACGACCTTGATGTCGTATTTCTCGGCCATCGCCGTGATCATTTCCAGCGCCGAGGTGCCCATCGCGTCATTTGGGCCCAGAACCCCGACGGATTTCGCGCCCAGCCCCTCGATCGCATACATCATCACGGCAGCCAGCGTGGCGCGCTGTGTGCCGGGTGCCGAGCCGAACTGATATGTCGTGGGCGGATAGACACCCGCATCGCCCGAGGCGTTCAGCATGAAATGCGGCACTTTTTCCTGATTCACCAGTTCCTGAATCGAAACCGTCGATCCCGAACATGACCCGCCCAGCAGCAGGAACACCTTTTCCACGGTGATGAATTTCCGCACCACCGTATTGGCCGCAGCGGGAGTGCATTTGTCGTCTTCGACCAGATAGCGGATGGTGCGGCCGTGGATGCCGCCCTTGGCGTTGATGTCGTCGAAATAGGCCCGCGCGGCATTTATCGGGTCCGTGCCATAGGCGGCAAGCGGGCCGGAAAGCGGCGCGAACATACCGATCAGGATTTCGTCGTCGGTGACGCCGGTTGTCGTCTGACCAAGGGCCGATGCCGCCAGGCCCATGCTCACCGCCACACCTTTCAGGACGCGCCCGATCACAATTCGTATCGTCATTCTTCCCCCCAAAAATAGTCAGATGTTTGTGTCAAACCCGGGCAAGTTAAATATTATTTTTGTGCCCAGATATATTTCTTCCACAAATCTGCGCCGCGTCAAGGTATTATAGATTTTAGGTGGCGGGCCATCGGCCACGTGTCGACCATGCCGCCCGGGCCCGGGCGCAAACCGGGGCTCTTGGGGCGGAAAAGGCAGGGCGGGATTCACCTGCAAGGCCTGCCTTGCGATAGGTGAGCATCGGGGCGCGGCGGTCTAGCTACACGGTAAGAAGTTTCCGATATCTGAAACAGGAGGTCGCTGTGCCCGAGGCATATATCTATGATCACGTCCGTTCGCCCCGCGGGAAGGGGCGCGCTGATGGCTCGCTTCATGAAATCACTGCTGTTGATCTCGCTTCGCAGGTTCTGGGCGCCATGCGGGACCGCAACGAGCTTGATACCGCGCTGCTTGACGATGTCATCCTGGGTTGTGCGCAGCCGGTGGGCGAGCAGGGCGGCAACATCGCCCGCGGCGCCGTGCTGAACGCAGGCTACGAAGAAAGCGTCGCCGGCCAGCAGGTGCACCGGTTCTGCGCCTCGGCGCTCGAGGCCGTGAACACCGCCGCCGCGCATATCATGAGCGGTCAGACCGATGCGGCTATCGGGGGCGGCGTGGAATGCATGTCGCGCACCTATATCGGGGCGGACACCGGCGCATGGTCGGCCGACCCTTGGGTGAACTATCACAACTATTTCGCCCCGCAGGGCATCGGCGCCGACATGATCGCGACGCTGGATGGCTATACGCGCGAAGATGTCGATTCCTATGCTGTCGAAAGCCAGCGCCGCGCCGCCGCCGCATGGCAGGGCCAGCGCTTTTCGGGCTCGATCGCGCCGATCAAGGACAAGCTGGGCGATGTGATCCTGGATCACGACGAATACATGCGCCCCGGCACCACGCTGGAAAAGCTGGGCAACCTCAAGCCCGCGTTCACGGCGCTGGGCGAAAAGGCCGGGTTCGACAAGGTCGGCATGATGCGCTACCCGCAGATCGAAGCGGTGAACCATGTGCACACCGGCGGCAACTCCAGCGGGATCGTTGATGGCGCCGCCGCCGTTCTGGTCGGCAACGAAACCTTCGGCAAGGCCTCGGGGCTGAAGCCGCGCGCCAAGTTCCGCGCCTTCACCTCGATCGGGTCCGAACCCACGATCATGCTGACCGCCCCCGCCGACGTGACCCGCAAGACGCTCAAGCGGGCCGGGATGACGCTGGACGATATCGACCTGTTCGAGATCAACGAAGCCTTCGCCTCGGTTGTGATGCGGTTCATGAACGCGCTCGACCTCGACCCCGAGATCGTGAACGTCAACGGCGGCGCGATTGCCATGGGTCACCCGCTGGGTGCAACCGGCGCGATGATCCTGGGCACCGTTCTGGACGAGCTGGAGCGGCGCGACCTGAACACCGCCCTTGTGACGCTGTGCGCCGGCAACGGCCTGGGCACGGCAACCATTATCGAACGCGTCTGATCCGGGGACCAAAGTAAATGAAGCACATTAAATTCGACGTCGAAGAGAACGGCATTGCCGTTCTCACCCTTGATAATGCCGACGAGTCGATGAACCTGGTGTCACCCGAGTTCATCACCGAATTCACCGAGGCCGTGCAGCGCGTCGCCGATGACGAGGCGATCACGGGTGCGATCGTCACCTCGGGCAAGAAGGCCTTCATGGCTGGCGCCGATCTGAAATTCATCGGCTCGGCCTATGACCGGGGCATGTCGCCTCACGATGTTGTCGCCTTCTGCAAGAAGCCCAGCGACATGCACCGCCTGATGGAAACCTGCGGCAAGCCTTTCGTCTGTGTGATGAACGGCCTGGCGCTTGGCGGCGGGTTCGAACTGGCGCTGGCCTGCCACTACCGTATCCTGGTGGACGATCCCAAGGCCGTGGTCGGCCTGCCCGAGGTCAACTTGGGGCTGCTGCCCGGTTCCGGCGGCACGCAGCGTCTGCCGCGCATCGTCGGCACGGAAACCGCGCTGGACGTACTGCTGTCGGGCAAGACCATGCCGCCGGCCGAAGCGCTGGAAAAAGGCATCGTGGATGAGGTCGTCCCGGCTGACAAGCTGATGGATGCCGCGCGCGCCTGGCTGGCCACCGGACCCGATCCGGTCAAGCCGTGGGACGTGAAAGGCTATGCGCCGCTGGCCTCGTTCGGTCTGCTGGACGCCAAGACCGCGATCACGTTCACCATGCAGGGCCCCGCACTCAGCGCAAAGACCTATCAGAACTATCCCGCGCCGATTGCTATCGCGAGCCTGGTGTTCGAAGGGATGCAGCTGACCTTTGACGGGGCGCAGGCGCTTGAGAACAAGTATTTCGCCCGTCTGGTCACCGACCCTGTGTCGCGCAACATCATCCGCACGACCTTCCTGAACAAGGGCAAGAACGACGCCCTGGAAATGCGCCCCGAAGGCGTGCCCACCTACACGACCAGGAAACTGGGCGTACTGGGGGCAGGCATGATGGGCGCGGGCATTGCCTATGTGGCCGCTGCCGCGGGCATCGAAGTCGTGCTGATCGACGCGACCCAGGAAAATGCCGACAAGGGCAAGGCCTATTCGGCCAAGGTTCTGGACAAGATGGTCGATCGCGGCAAGCGTACGCGCGACGCGGCTGACGCTGTTCTGGCCCGTGTCACCGCCACCACCGATTACGCACAGCTTGAAGGCGCCGATCTGGTGATCGAAGCCGTGTTCGAAGACACAGGCGTCAAGGCCGACGTGACCAAGAAGGCCGCCGCCGTCATTCCGGGCACCGCGCCTTTTGCGTCGAACACCTCGACCCTGCCAATCTCGACCCTGGCCGAAGCGTTTGTACGCCCCGAGGATTTCATCGGCCTGCACTTCTTCTCGCCAGTGGACCGTATGGCCCTTGTCGAGGTGATCATGGGCAAGAAAACCTCTGACGCGACGCTGGCCAAGGCGCTGGATTTCGTGAAACAGATCCGCAAGACCCCGATCGTGGTCAACGACAGCCGCGGCTTCTACACCAGCCGCGTGTTCCAGACCTTCATCCACGAAGGCATGGCGATGCTGCAAGAGGGCGTTCTGCCTGCGATGATCGAAAACGCCGGCAAGATGGCCGGCATGCCGGTCGGCCCGCTTCAGGTGACCGACGAGGTGTCGATCGAGCTGCCGCTGAAGATCTGCAATCAGGCCATCAAGGAAGAGGGCGACGCCTATACCGTGCCCGTGTCCTACAAGGTCATGGATCGCATGATGAACGAGTTCAAGCGCCCCGGCCGCAAGGCAGGCGCGGGGTTCTTTGAATACCCCGAGGACGGGAAAAAGCATCTGTGGAAAGGTCTGGCCGAGGCCTTCCCGGTTGCCGAAACCCAGCCCGACATCGAAGAGCTGAAAAAGCGTCTGCTGTATATCCAGTCGCTGGAAACCGTGCGCTGTCTGGAAGAGGGCGTTCTGACCCGTCCCGAGGACGGCGATATCGGGTCGGTTCTGGGTTGGGCCTTCCCGACCTATACCGGCGGGACCATGTCGCTGATCGACACAGTGGGCGTGGCGGCCTTTGTCGAGGAATGCGATGCGCTGGCGGCGAAATACGGCCCCCGGTTCACCCCGTCGCCCTGGTTGCGCGAACGTGCGGCCGACGCCCGCAAAATCTTTGCGTGATCGGTAGCCAGGCATGAAAAGAACGATTTTCGAACCCGAGCACGAGCAGTTTCGCGATACCGTCCGGCGGTTCTTCCAGAACGAGATCGGACCACATGCAGAGCGCTGGCGCGAACAGGGTCATGTGGACCGTGAGGCCTATGTCAAGGCAGGCGAACTTGGCCTGCTTCTGACCTGGGCTGATGAGAAATACGGCGGGGCCGGCATCAGCGATCTGCGCTACGAGCAGATCGTGTCCGAGGAAAACATGCGCCACGGTGATCCGGGGTTCTATATCCACCTGCATTCCAACCTGGTGGCCCCCTATCTGGGCCACTTGGGAAATGACGAGCAAAAGGCGCGCTGGCTGCCCGATTGCATCTCGGGCAACAAGATCCTTGCGATCGCCTTGACCGAGCCCCACGCGGGCAGCGATCTGGCCGCGATGCGCACCACCGCCGTCGAGGAAGACGATTGCTGGGTGCTGAACGGGTCCAAGACCTATATCTCGAACGGGCAGCTTGCCGATCTGGTGATCGTGGCAGCCCGCACCTCGAAGGCCGAAAAGCACCGTGTGGGGCTTTTCGTGGTCGAGGCCGGTCAGGCCGGGTTCGCGCGCGGGCAGCGGCTCAAGAAGATGGGTCTCGACTCGCAAGACACGTCCGAGCTGTTCTTCGAGGATGTGCGCGTGCCCAAGGACAACGTGCTGGGCGACCCCGAGCGCGGGTTCCACTATCTGACCGAGTTCCTGGCCGGTGAACGGGTTGTCGTTGCGATTGCCGCCCTGGCAGCCGCGCAGACCGCGTTCGATCTGACGCTGGACTACGTCAAAGAGCGCGGCGCGTTCGGGCGCCCCATCGGGATGTTCCAGAATTCGCGGTTCGAGCTGGCCCGGATGCGGGCCGAGATCGATACGGTTCAGACCTTTGTGGACCAATGCGTGATGCTGCAGAACGACAAGGCGCTGGATGGTGACACCGCCGCCGCCGCCAAGCTGATGGCGACCGAGCTTGAGGGCACCGTCATGGACCGCTGCGTTCAGCTTCATGGCGGCGCGGGCTATATGCAGGAATACCGGATCTGCCGCATGTATACGGACGCACGTGTGTCGCGCATCTTTGCCGGGACATCCGAGATCATGCTTGAAATCATCGGTCGCGGCCTTGGGCTGGACGAGCGCAAACTGAACTGACGGCCTCTGCGGGGGCCGGCCTGGCGCCGGCCTTTGACGACCTGTCTGTTTTACTCTTGCGGGGTTTGGCGCCGGTCTGTGATCGGGTGAAAGAAATAGGCCTCGCGATGCGGGTTCATCGCATCCGTACGCGGCATCTTCTCGGTCCCGATCCAGGTTTTCAGCGCATCAATCACCGGATCAAGATCGTCGGTCTCGACCTCATAGATCGCAGCGTATTTCCACGGAAAGGGCGGGTCGAGCCGCTGCTTGTCGCTCAGCGCGAACCGCTGGGCGGCGACCACGCCGGGGATTTTCAGAACATCGTTCAGGTGCTGGTTGTCATACCAGTCGTTGAAGGCGTCGTCCTGCCCGTCCACGGCATTGGTATAGACGATGAAGATATGCTTCTCGGCCGTCATGGCTGTGCTCTCCGTTCAAAACGGGCGCGGGCTGCGCCCGAGGGCGCTTAGCCAAGACCCAGCTCCTCACACAGTTTTTGCCGGAGCCGGAACTTGGCAACTTTGGTGGCCGACATCGGCCATTCGGTTACGAAACGCACGTGGCGGGGCACCTTGAAACTTGCGATGCGCCCCTTGCAGTGGCTAAGCACGTCTTCCTCGGTCAGCGTGGCGCCGGGGGCCAGCTCGATGAAGGCCGCCGGAACCTCGCCATAGCGTTCGTCCGGGATGGGCACCACCTGCGCAAGCCGCACGGCGTCATTCTGGGCCAGGAAGGATTCCACCTCGAGCGCCGAGACGTTTTCGCCCCCGACCTTCATCTGATCCTTCAGGCGTCCAAGGAAGCGCAAAAGCCCGCTTTCGGCCATCGCGCCATAGTCGCCGGTCATGAAGTAGCCGTCTTCGGTGTGCATTTCGGCGGTCAATTCGGGCTGGTTCAGATAGCCTGCAAACAGGCTTGGGCCCTTCACCGCGATCTCGCCCGGTTCGCCCGGAGCGACCTCTTGCCGGGTTTCGGGATCGACGATCCGCGCCGACCAGCCGGGCAGGAAATGGCCCACCGTGGTGGTGCGCTCCTCAAGCGTGTCCGTGGGGTGGCTAAAGGTCACGATGCCGGTCGTTTCGCTCATGCCGTAGGCCGACAGAAGCAGCGCATCGGGGAATGCGGCCTGAATGCGACGCTGAATTTCCTCGGGGCCTACGTTGAAGACGAAGCGCACGCGCGAGAAATCGGTGTTCTTGAACTCTGGCGCGCTCATCAGTGGCAGCAGGATCGTCGGGAACAGCGGGTAAAGCACCGTGGGCGGGTATTCGGCGAATTGCGCGTAGGCCATATCCACGTCGAAGTGGCTCATGCCGACAAAGCGCGCGCCGACCGCAAGGCAGACGGTCATGAACAGCAGCCCGCCGATATGGAACATCGGCAGCGGGCACCACCAGGTGTCATCCGGGCCCACGTCGAACAGCCCGGCCGTCAGCTGCGCGGTGGTCACGAGACAGCGGTTGGGCAGCAGGCACCCCTTGGGCGCCGCCGTGGTGCCCGAGGTATACATGATCAGTTGCAGGGCCTGCGGGCCGGGCAGGGGGCCCATGTCCGGTTTCGGGGCCGATCCGGCGCGGTCGCGCAGTGCCTCGGAACTGATCATGCAGGGCGGGGTGCCGTCGTGAAAATGGATGATATGTTCAAGCGCGGGGAAGCCCTCGATCGCCAGACGGCCCTCGCAACTCGCATCGGCCAGACCGGGCAGCGCCTCGTTCAGCAGTTGCTTGAAGTTCACATGCTCATCCACGGCGCCTGTCGTCACCACGCAGCGCGCGCCGGAATCGCGGATGATATGGGCCAGCTCGAAAGCGCGGAAGCGGGTGTTGATCGGCACCACCACCACGCCGATGAACGAGGCGCCGATGAAGAATTCGACGAACTCCATGCAATTGGGCATCAGAAGCGCCAGCTTGTCACCCTTGCTCAGGCCAAGCGCGCGTAGCTCACGCGCACGCCATTTCGCGGCCTCGACCAGTTCGGCATAGGTGCTGCGATCCTTGTCCAGAACGACCGCGACCCTGTCGGGGAACTGCTGCGCCGTCTTGATGAGCTGTTCCGCATATCCGGGAAGGTTCTGGGTGATCTCCAACACGCCGTTATTCCTTATCTCGCAGTATCTTCTGTTCCGCCAGGCACTGGCCGTGATCGCAAAACCGGCCCCCGCGCGGCGGCGGGATACCGGCAGAGGGGAAAGGTACGGACCATCCGCACCGGCCCCGTCAGAACGAGCGGGGCAGACCGAAGGACTCGGCGATCGAGTTCCGAACCATCTCGTTCGAGATCGGGGTGATCCGCAGGATCCGGTGATCACGCCAGTAGCGCTGCATGTCGGTTTCCGCGGAATAGCCCATGCCGCCCAGAATCTGAATGCCCAGATCGGCCGCTTTCACGGCGGATTCAGACGCCACCATCTTGAGCATGTTCGCCTGTACGCCGCATTCCTGCCCGGTCGATTGCAGCCAGGACACATGGTAGAGCATCAGTTCGACCTGTTGCTGCCATGTGGCGATATCGGCGATGTAGTGCTGAATGGCCTGGAACTGTCCGATGGGTTTGCCAAAGGCCTTGCGCTGTTTGGCATAGTCCACCGCGTCTTCCAGCACGCCGTCGATGGCGCCCAGACATTGCGCGCCGACCATGATCCGCTCGTTGTTGAGCGTGGGCAGCAGCATGTACCAGGCATTGCCGGGCTCGCCCAGCACCAGGTTGTCGGGGACGAAAACATCGTTCAGCACGACGCGGCTTGACCCGACAGCGCGCATCCCGAGCTTTTCCAGAAGGTGGTTTTCCATGCCCTCGGATTTCGTGGGCACGAAGAACAGGGTCAGGCCCTGATGCCGCTTTTCGACATCCTTGTCGGTGCGTGCCAGCAGCAGAATATAGTCGGCCACATGGCTGGCCGAAGACCACATCTTTTCGCCGTTCAGCACCCAGCCGCCGTCAACCTTCTTGGCGGTCGTGCTCATGGCGCCCAGCACATCAGTGCCGCCGCCGGGCTCGGTAAAGCCGATCGAGACGCGGCAATCGCCCGCCGCGATCTTGGGCAGGAATTCGGCCTTCTGTTCGTCGGTGCCGTAAAGCCCGATGGATTTGGCGCCGGCGAAAGAGGTCAGCCCCCAGACCCACAGCAGCCCGCCCAGCGAACGCGACAGCTCGCGCGCCAGGATCATCTGGATCATCACATCGCCGCCCTGGCCGCCGTATTCCTCATCGATACCGATCCCGAAAAAACCCGCTTCGCGCAGTTTTTCCCAAAGCTCGAAGGGGTATTCCTTTTCCCGTGCCTCAAGCTCACGCGAAAGGCTTTTGGGAAGTTCGTTGTCCACCCACCGGCGCACCATGTCGCGGAAGGCGGCCTGTTCTTCTGTCAGATTGAAATCCATATGCCGAATCCTGCTCCCTTTGGCAGAAGTATCTCCAGTAGCTGCCAAGCCCGCACCTGACGCCGGATAGGCGCGGGAGGCGTGAGTGGCCGCCTAGCCGCCTGCCAGAACGCCGCCATCCACCGGGATCTGCGCGCCGGTCACATAGGCCCCGGCTCGCGAACACAGAAAGATGCAGGCGCCGGCGATGTCGTCGGCTGTGCCCATTCGTCCCATCGGGATGTGATCGCGCAGTTCGGCCAGCCGGTCGTCGTCGGCGCGGATATGCGTGGTCATCTTGGTGGGGAAGTAACCCGGCAGCACCGTGTTGACGGTAATCGCCTCATCGGCCAGCTCGATCGCCAGCACCTTGGACAGGTGGTGGATCGCGGCCTTGCTGGCGGCATAGGAATAGGCCGGCAGGTTCTCGACCCGCGCGCCCGCGACCGACCCGATATTGATAATGCGCACCGGGTCTTCGGCGGTGCCCGACGTCTTGAACAGGGGCAGCAGGTCGCGCACCAGCGTGAACGGCGCCTGCACGTTCACCATCATCACACCGCTCCAGGCGGTGTCGGGGAATTCGGCAAGCGGCGCGCCGAAGGTGCGGCCCGCGTTGTTGATCACGATATGCAGCGGCTTGCCGCGCGCGATCAGCGCCGTGCTCAGCGCGCCCACGCCTTCGGCCGAGGACAGATCCGCCGTCATGCCTTCGGCCGAGCCGAACTGCGACAGGGCCGCGACGGCCTCGGCCACGTCGGTTTCCTTGCGCGAGGTCACGATGACATGCGCGCCGGCCTCGATCAGGCCCTGGGCGATCATCCGGCCCATGCCGTTGGCGCCGCCGGTGACAAGCGCGGTCTTGCCGGTCAGGTCAAACAGGTTCTTCATCGGCTCAGGCTCCGTTCGGGGCGGGAATGTCCACGATGACCTTGCCAAAGTGGTTGCCCTGCAATGCGGTGAAGGCCTGTGCGATCTGGTCAAGCGGGAAGGTGCTCTCGATCACGGGTTCCAGCGTGTTGTCGCTGACAAAGCCGATCATCTCGTTGAAATCGGCCACGGTGCCCATTGCGGTGCCGAAGATCGTGGCGTGCCGCAGGAAAAACTCCGGCGCGTTGACTTCGAACTTGGGGCCTTGGGTCGAACCATAGATCACCACCCGGCCGCCCATGGCCACAGATCGTGTATAGGCCGCGAACGAGGCCGCTGGTGCGCCGTCGATGATCACATCGAACCCGCCCGAGGCCTTGCCGGCGGCTTTGCCCCAGCCCTCTTCGCGATAGTTGAAACCGCCCTTGGCGCCCAATGCCATGGCCTGTTCGATATTGTCGGGGTTGCCGCTGGTCACCCAGACCTCCGCGCCCTTGGCCACGGCGAAGGCCAGGGCAAAGGTCGCGACACCGCCACCGATGCCGGTGATCAGCACCTTGTCGCCCTTCTTGAGCCCGGCCTTGCGCGTCAGTGCGCGCCAGGCGGTCAGCGCCGCCGTTGGCAGGGCCGCGGCCTGGCCAAAGCTCAGATGCGCGGGTTTTGTGCAGACGTTTTCGGCGGGCACACAGATATATTGCGCCAAAGTGCCGGGGATCGGCATCCCCAGCAGGCAGAACTTGCCCGAGGGGTAATCCGGGTTGTCGCCCCAGTCGCGCGCGGGGTAAAGCACCACCTCCTGGCCGACCATTGATGCATCGACCCCGTCACCGACCGCGTCGACCACGCCCGCGCCATCGGCGCCCAGGATGCTGGGCAGGTTCATGCCGGGGTACATCCCGCGGCTGATCCACAATTCCCGGTGGTTCAACGAGGCCGCGCGCAGTGCGACACGCACCTCGCCGGCGGCGGGTTGGGGCACAGGCTCATCCTGCAGGCGGGCGGCTTCGGGGCCTTCGGCTTCGGAAAGCACAACAGCTTTCATCATTTCTCTGGTCTCCTTGGAAACGAAGGTGAGCATTCGGGGCGGGCCCCAAAACCGGCGCTGCCGGGGCGGGGCGCCAACCCGGGGGCGGAGTTCCGGGCGGCGCCTTGCGCGGTTTCTCGGTCGATGGGTGCGGCCCGCGGTGCCCGGGGCAGGACACGGGCCGCCCCAGCCTTATTCTTCAGATGCGGGATACCATTTTCCGTCATTCTTGCTCTTGTAGGGCTTGGCCACCTCGATCAGCACGCCATGCGCGCTTTTGGGTGATACCCAGCCCCATTCCTGCCAGGTCATGTCGGGGTCCTGGCTGATCGTGCCCACGGTTTCGATGCCTTCGGCGCGCAGCTTTTCAAGCGTTCCGGGCACGTCGTCGGTGGTCAGGCAAATGTGGTGCACATGCTCGCCATGCTTTTCCAGACGCTTGTACAGGGGCGTGCCTTCGCCCGGTTCGATGAACTGCATTTCCGCACCGTGATCAGACACGAACGTGGCCCAGCGCATCTTGTCTTCGCCACCTTCGAAATCCTCGTATCTGACGATCTTTTTCTCAACCTGCTTGGGATCGAGGATCTTGAGGATCTTGGTCCAGTGGTCGACGGCTACGTCGAGGTCACGTACCAGCAGGCATACATGTGCAAAGGGTCCGCTCGGCATGGTGTTCCTTTCAGATATTCTAGTTTGTTGAACCGCGAATGCGGGGTGCTTGGCCCAGATACGGCGATGCCGCACCGATCGGCACCCGACGCTCGATAGGTCGAATGCACAATTTCAGCGCGGTGGGGCGATCACAGCCGGAAACCACCATCGGCATAGATCGTCTGGCCGGTGACATAGCGCGACTCGTCGCCCGCAAGAAACGCCACGACATCGGCCAGCTCGTCGGCCGAGCCGAAGCGGCGCAGCGCGATGCGCTTGCGCTGGGTTTCCCAGATGTCGGGGGTGTAAAGGTCGCGGATGAATTCCGCCCCCAGCCCGGAATCCATCAGCCCCGGCGCCACGCAATTGGCCCGGATGCCATAGCGCCCTTCCTCACGGGCGATGGCCCGCATCAGCATTTCCATCCCGGCCTTCGGCACGGCCGACAGCGCATCGCCGGGCGGGTAGCTGACCGTTGCGATACTGGTGATGCAGACGAAATTCCCGTGCCCGGCGGCGCGAAAACCCGGCAGGATCGCCGAGACGAAACGCGTCAGCCCCATCAGCTCGATATTGAGAACGCCTTGCCAGTCGGTCTCGGTGATCTGAGACACGAACGGTTGGGCGATATGCGCGCCCGAAGCGAAAATCGCACTGTGCGGCGCGCCTTTCCACGCGGTCGCGGCGGCCACGGCGGCTGTGATCGAGCCCGCGTCGGTGGTGTCCGCCTGCGCGCATTGCGCCATTCCGGGGCCACCTAGTTCGTCGGCCAGGGCCTGCGCGGCGTCGGCGTTGCTGCGATAGGTGAAAAAGACAGGGTGGCCGCGCTGTGCCATGCCAGTGCAGATCGCGCGCCCCAGCCCGCCGGTCCCACCCGTGACAAAGACAGGCTGTGTGGATGTGCCGGTTTCCGTCATGCCACCCCTTTCGTCACGATTTCACCGTAAAACAGCGGCCCCAACGGATTCCATCGGGGCCACTGCCTTGTCTTGCGGCGCTCTCCGGCCGGTGTCAGGTCAGGTAGGACAGCGGCTGTTCCACGCCCCAACGCGCGCGCGAGAAGCTTTGTGCCGGTTCATCCCACGTCAGGTTCGCCTGGAGGCCGGCCATGTGTACGTCGCGGCCAAGGCGGCCCAGCGGATGATCCTCATACATGCCTTTCGCATCGCCCGCGGTCAGCAGACGCTCGGCGGCGCGCACGGCCAGCAGGGCGCCATAGGCCACGTTGCGGCGCGCCTCGGCGCGCTCGGCCTGATCGGGAACGTGGTTCGCTTCGCCCCATTCCTTCATCTGCTGGCAGTTGTGGCGCACATACATCATCGCGGCGGTTACCTCTGCATGCGATTCGGCAAAGCGCATCTGCGCCCCTGCGCTCAGCGCGGCGGATTCGAACGTGTGCAGGTTGATCCGGCCGGTCACCCGCTCTTCGAAGATGTCCAGAACGCCGCGCGCCATGCCGATCGTCGCGCTGAGCAGCAACTGGTTGACCACCAGGTTGAACGGCGCCCGGTAATAGGGATTGTCGGGATAGATCTCGGCGCCCGGGGTCGAGCACATTTTCAGCTGCTCAAGCGACACGAACCGGTGCGGTGGGACATAGGCATCCTTGATCACGATGGATTTGGAGCCGGTGCCGCGCAGGCCCGAGACATACCAGTCGTCCACCACCTCGAAATCGGATTTCGGAATCAGGCACAGCCCGTGCATGGTGATGAAGTGGATCCATTCGGCATAATCGCAACCGCTGGAAAACCGCATCTGGCTGTCGGTGATGCGCCAGCCATCGCCCTCGGGCTCGATGTTCAGCTTGGCCACGGCCGAGGCGGTCGAGGACATGGTGTCGGGATTGGCGTCCCAATATTCGTGCTGCGCCTCCAGCGGCAGATAGCCGACCATGAACTGGTGCCCCGGCCACTGCCCCGCCATCCAGGCCGAGGAACCGCAGCCACGGCCCACTTCCATGCCGATCTCGGCAATGGTGTCGATGCCGAATTCAAAGCCGCCGAACTTGCGCGGCTGCGCGGCGCGCAGCAGCTTGGCATCGCGGAAATCGTTCCAGGTTTCCTGGGGGATCTTGCGAATCTGTTCGCAATGGGCCGCGCGCTCGCGCAAGGTGGGGATCATGTCCCGCGCCGCCCTGATCAGGTCTTCAGGTGTCGTTTGCGAGGAAACAGCCTCAATATTCATTATCTCGCCTCCCATCGTTGTTCCTCCTATCCACAGATTTTGTCATCACAGCGCTTCGTCGGTATTCGCCTTGCGAATGCCTTTCGAAAAAACCGGCGCCGGGGGTCATGCGTAACCAAACCCCATCAACTGCTTTGCCTGGCTCTCGATCATGGTCGAAAGCGCATCGTCGATCAGCTTGCCGTCCGCATCGAACGGCTTTTGCTGCAGGCTGTTCATCGTCACGCCGACCGGAGTCGGCCAGCCGCGCAGGGAACACACGATATCGCGCAGCGAGCTGAGCGTGGTGCCCGTGGCCTGCCAGCCGGCGGCGCTGACCACCAGACCCACCGGGCATCCATCGAGATACACCCGCTTGTCGGTCATCGTGTCCTGCATCAGATCGATGGCATTCTTCACCAGCGCCGAGATACCCGCATGATAGCCGGGCGAGCCGATCACCAACCCGTCGGCCCGGCGCACGCTGTCTATGAAGTGGCGCTGCGCATCGCTGCGTTCTTCGTTTTCGGGGGCGTAGAAGGGCAGGGCCACCAGCTCTTTCGCGCCAAACATCTCGACTTTGGCGCCTTGCCGCGCGCATGCGTCCAGAACCGCACGAACCAGCAGCTCTGTACTGGATCCGCCGCGCGTCGTGCCGCCGATGCCGACAATGAATTTCTCCGTCATGTTCATCCTTCGCCTCATGCCCGGCTCCACGGGCCTTGGGTTGTGGTTCTCGAGGCGACAATACAGGGTCCGGTAAAAACCTGCCCTGCCGAAAGACAGGTCTTTTGAGTCCGGGCCGCACGGGTCCGGCCGGTGGATATGCGCGCGGGTCGCGATCCTGCGCGGCCTGTCTTGAAGCGGTCGGGGCTGCCGCCGGTTCCTGGTGCAATAAATTTGGCGGCGCCCCTTCTTAGGATAGGTCAGCTTCGGCGATGACTGCTGTTTATTGGCCCTGGCCGGACCTGCGCGGATGGATTCCGTGCGGGCAAGACATGGCATGGGGATAGGGCGGGCAGCGCGGATCCGGACGCCGTGCGCCGGGTTCGGGCATCACCGCCCTGAAGCAGGTTGGCGATGGCCGTCAGAAATACGTCGGCGGGGCGCATCGGCGCACCCGTTGGCAGATCGAGAAGCAGAGGAAGAAAACGTGCCGAAAATTACTTATGAGCAACCCGATGGTACGCGCGCGGAACTGGAGGTTGAAGAAGGGATGAGCGTGATGCGTGGCGCTGTCGACAACGGAATTGACGGGATCGTGGCCGAATGCGGCGGTGCCTGCGCTTGCGCGACCTGCCAGGTCGTCATCGGCGCAGAGTGGCGCGACAAGCTGCCGGCGCCGGGGGTTCTGGAAGAAGCCATGCTCGAAGATGTCGAGGGCGATGACCGCCGGCTGTCGTGCCAGATCGAGGTGACGGCGGAGCTTGACGGGATGGTCGTCAAGATCCCGGCCACGCAATACTGAAGGCCGGATCGCCGGGCGCTTTCGGGCCGCGCCCGATGCTGAAACGAAGCAATCCATGCCGCATTGCCCCGGTCGTTGCCGGGCTGAGCGGCGTGGTTGCGCCCGAAGTCCATCCTGCTGCCTCCGCCTCCACGCATTGCACTTGTTTACCGGGCCTGCGGAGCGCCCCGTGCCGGGCCGCGACCTAACCTTGGGTAGGTGTCATTACCGCCGAAACCCGGATTCTGTCCCTGCTTGGTTCCGGGCATGATCAAGAAAACGCCGAAAGCGACGTATGAGCCCAGTGGAGGAGAAAAAAATGGAATTAGACCTGTCACCCAAAGAAGTGGAAATTCCGGCACATGTTCCTGACGAACTTGTGCTGCCGTTTCCGTTCCTTTTCGGCGTAAAGACCAAACAGGACCCGTTTGGCGAGCTTGCCGCGCAGGTGCATGCCGAAACGCCGCCGATCTTCTATTCGAAACACGCTTATCCGGGTGGCACTCCGGCCTGGGTTGTCCGCACCGCGGAAGATCTGAAAACCATTCACTTCGACACTGAGAATTTCTCGAACAAGGGCTTTTCGCCCTTCTCGATGATCATCGGCGAAACATGGAATCTGGTACCGGCCGAATCCGATCCGCCCATTCACGCGCACTATCGCGCTTTCGTCAGCCGGGTGTTCTCTCCGGGCGCCATCGCCAAGCTGGAAGACAAGATCCGTGGCTATGCCCGCGAGTATGTCGAAGGGTTGAAAGACAAGGGCAAATGCGAGTTCATGCGCGATTTCGCCTTCGAATTCCCGATCAAGGTGTTCATGGAACTGATGGGCCTGCCGCAATCGCGGACCAAGCAGTTCCTGGAATGGGAAGAGGCCATGCTGCACAGCCATGACCTTAAAAAGATGGCGGTCGCGACGCGTTCTGTCGTTGATTACCTGCGCGAGGAACTGGCCGACCGCCGCGAGAACCCGACGGACGATCTGTTCACCTACGGGGTGCAGGCCAAGATCGACGGGCGCGAACTGACCGATGACGAACTGGTCGGCTTTACCTTCAACCTGTTCATCGGCGGTCTGGATACGGTTTCGACCCAGATGGGTCTGCAGTTCCTGCACCTGGCCCGCAACCCCGAGCACCAGAAGATGCTGCGCGATGATCCTTCGCTGATCCCCGCGGCCATCGACGAGCTGATGCGCGCCTATCCCGCCGTGACGGTGTTCAAGACCGTGACGCAGCCGTGCGAGTTGAAGGGCGTCAAGTTCATGCCCGGCGACAAGGTGGTGATGTCGGCCACGCTGGCTGGGCGCGATCCGGCTGAATACGATGCCGCCAACGAGATCCGGTTTGACCGGGAATCCGACGGGCACCTGAGCTTTGGCTATGGCCCGCATCTGTGCCTGGGCATGCACCTGGCGCGCCGGGAAATGCGCATCGCGATGGAGGAGTTCCTGCGCGCCGTTCCCGAGTTCCGGCTCAAGGACGGCGTCGAGGTTGAGCACTATCTGGGCATGATCCAGCCCACGGCGGTCGATCTCGTCTGGTAAGCCTCTGGGGGCTTGATCTTCTCCACGCCAAACGCAGCAGATGCGGCAGCAATTGCCGCATCTTTCCACAAGACAAAAAACGCCAGAACGCTGGCGCCGCCCGACTTTGGGCGGGCAGAGACACTTAGGGAGAACTCGGAATGAAAAATGCGGGGGTTATCGGACTTGGCATGATCGGCGGCGGGGTTGCCGTTTGCCTGGCCCGAACCGGTCAGCTTGCGGCGGTCTACGACATCCGGCCGGACGCGGCGGATGCGCTCGAGGGTGTGCCGGCGGTCGTGGCCTCTCCGGCGGAACTGGCCAAGGTTTCGGATACGATCCTGGTCGCGGTGGTCAGCGCCCAGCAGGTGATTGACGTGCTGTCGGGCCCCGACGGGGTGCTGACCCATGCACGCCCCGAGATGACGATCGTGGTTCTGGCCACGGTGTCCTTGACCGAGCTGGAAAGGATCCGCGCCGTGACCGATGCGGCCGGCGTTGGTCTGGTCGATGCCGGTGTGACCGGCGGCTTGAAGGCCAAGGAAGGCGGGTTGGTCAGCATGGTCGGCGGAGACGCGGCCGTGGTTGAACGGATCATGCCGGTTCTGAACGGGTTCTCGCAACACGTCGCGCGCATGGGCGACAGCGGCGCCGGGATGACGGCCAAGATCGCGCGCAACGTGGTGGTCTATGGCACCTATCGCGCCGGTCAGGAAGCCGCCGCGCTGTGTCGGGCGGCCGGTGTCGATATCGCCGTTCTGACCAAGGTGATCGACGAAAGCGCCGAAGGCGTCGGCGGCCCGATGATGCTGGCCAACCGCGCCGACCCGATGACCGATGAGACCGAATTCAGGATCCGTCAGGGCATGAAGCAGCTGATGCTCAAGGATCTGCAGGCGGCCAAGGACATGGCCGGGGATACCGGGATCGAACTGCCTCTGGTCGATCTGAACATCACCGATGCCGACACCCTTGTCGGCACCAAAAAGCCGTAACGGAGAAGTCCCATGAGCAACGACAAGACAACCGATTGGAACAACGGGCTTGAGGTCGTCGATTCCGTCTATGGCGCGGGCGCGTCGGGCATGATGAAGGGGCTGGAAGGCTCGCCTTTCGTCCATGACACCGTCGCCCAGCTTTTCGGTGAGGTCTGGAAGGACCCCACCATCTCGATGCGTGACAAGCGGCTGATGGTGATCGGCGTGACCGCCGGTCTGGGCCGCATGGATCTGATCGAAACACAGATCGCCGGCGCGCTGGCCAATGACGAGCTGTCGGAGGCTGAACTGGCGGAAATTCCGCGCTTTCTGATGTATTACGTGGGGGCGGGCAATGCCTCTGCGGTGTTCCAGGGCATCCAGACGGCGAAAGCCAAGCGCAGGGGATAGGCGCTGCGGCCTTCAAAGCGGCGCCGCCTCGGCCCGCCTGCCAGATCGAACGCCCGGCGGATCGCACGTGATCCCGCCGGGCGTTCAGGTTTCGGGCCCGAAATCGCTGACCACCTCGCTGGCGCGGAAATTGATCGGTGATATGCCGAAATAGCGCTTGAACGCCCGTCCGAAGGCGCCTTCATTCGCGTATCCCACACGCCAGGCCACATCCGACACAGACATCGGGCTTGACCGAAGCAGATCCTGCGCAACGGCCATCCGGACCCCCAGAAGATATTGCGCCGGGGTCTCGCCCATGGTTTCGGCAAAGGTGGTGGCGAAGACGGTGCGCGACATGCCCGCTTCGCGCGCCAGGCTGGCGACGCTCCACTTCTTCTCGGGCGCGCGGTGAATGGCCCGCAGGACAGGCGTGATCCGGAACAGCGCGGCGCGGCCGAAGGTGCGGTCCTTGGCGTGTTCGGATTGGAAGTATTCCTGTATCGCGCGGATGATCGCCGCCTCGGTCATGCGGCGCAGGATCGCCTGATCGCCGGGGTCGGTGGAGTTGCGCAGATCCTCGATGAACCCCGCCATGGTGCGCATCCACGAAACCAGCGCGCCGTCTTCGGCCCGGAAGATCAGCGCGAAGGGCAGCAGCTTGAGCAGCGGATTGGCCCGTTGAACGTCGACCCGGCATATGGCATGGCCGATCGCGGCCCCCTTGCTGTCGGCGCTGCTATAGAGCTTGTGCGGCTTGCCATGCGGGATCAGGCACAGATCGCCAACCTCCAGCATGAATTCGGCGCCGGCGATTTCGATGATGGCGCTGCCCTCGCGCAGCTCATAGCTGAAAACCTCGCCCTGCCCTGAAAACGAAAGCGCCCACGGCGCCGCGTAAGAGGCGGTGAAGAAGGAATAGGTTTCGCAATGGATCGTGTCGAGCAGATCCGGCAGGGCCTCCCAGCTTTTGGATGTGACGGGGCCGCCCGGCTGGGCCTCTGTAACCCCGCCCGCGGTCGCGGACGGGGAGATGTCGATATTCGTCGGCGCCCTGTCTGTCATAGCCTTGCATGATCCCGGCCGGGGGGGCCTGTCAACCGGCCTCTAGCCTGCGTTGGATTGCATCATCGTCTGGGCCGACAGATAGCCTTGCAGCAGTCCGCGCATATTCGCGATGCCGCTGTTATAGCCGCCGCCGATATCCAGCCAGGCCGCCGCGTTTCCAGCGGCAAAAAGGCCAGGCACGCCGTCGCCGCGCGCGTTGACCACGCGGGCGTTTTCGTCCACCCGCAGCCCGGCGCTGGGCACACCCATCACCACCCGCACCAGCGGGACGGCATAGAAGGGGCCGCGCTCCAGCGGGCCGAAGTTGGGGTGCACCGGCATCCGCCCGTCCCCCGTCATCAGCGTGCCCCAGGGGGTTTCGTGGCGGCCGAAATCCGGATCCTCACCGGTTTCGCAGAACCCGTTGAACCGATCGACCTGCGCCTTCAGCCCTTCCGCGTCGATGCCGGTCTTTGCGGCCAGTTCCTCAAGCGTGTCTGCCTGTTCGGCCACGCCTTCGGGCAGAGGCATGCCGGGATAGGACGGCAGCAGCGAATATTTCTCGCGGAAGTTCTCGTCAAAGACCAGCCAGGCGGGCCAGTTCACCAGCGCCTCGCCCTGACCGTCGAAGCGCCAGGCCTTGGTGGCCACATCCGGGTAGAAGGCATCGTTGGCGAACCGCTTGCCGGTCTTGTTGACGATGATCGAATGGGGCTGTCCGGGCACCAGCATCCGCTGGGACATCTTGCCGTAGATTTCTTCGGAGGGCACCTTGTAGCCCACGAAGATCGGCGTCTGCGCGGGCGCGCGTACCGCCACCGGAATGGCGCCCGCATCGGAGGCCAGCGCGAAATGGTCGCCCTCGACCGAGGGGGGGCACATGCTGCCGGCGCCGGGCATGGTTTCGTGCGAGCGCACAAGATCGGCGTTCCAGTCATAGCCGCTGGTGGCCAGAACGACGCCGCGGCGCGTGCGCACGCGGATCACACCCTCGGGGGTGGTGACCTCGGCGCCGACCACGCGGCCCTCTTCGCTGATGATGCGCGTCACCGGGCTTTCGGCCAGAATTTCGACCCCCCGGTCCAGCGCGGCCTTGAGCATCCAGGCCGCCAGCCCGGCGCCCGCACAGCGTTCGTCCTTGCCGATATGCTCGGCCAGAAGGTCACCCACGAACGGGCCCTTGCCGGTCTGCATCGCGTTGAATTCGTTCGAGGTCACATAGCTGTAGCCATGCCCATAGGGCGAGGTCCGGCAGCGCGCGGCCCACTCGCCCAGTTGGGTGGCGTCGAAGGGTTCGACCTCAAGATAGCGGCCCTCGGGTTTCGATCCGGGCAGCTTGGGATAGTAGTAATCAGGCAGGTCGCGGATGACCTGCAGCCGGATCCCGATCCGGTCTTCGAAGAAATCCAGCACTTCGTTGCCGCGCTGGACATAGACGTCGCGCAGCTCTGGGATGGCCAGACCCTGAGACAGGGCCTCCATGTATTCGTTGGTTTCCTCAAGGCTGTCTTCGACGCCGGCCTCTTTGGCATAGCGATTGCCGCCGAACCAGATCTGCCCGGACGAAAGCGCCTGAACGCCACCCAAAAGTTCGTCTTTCTCGGCGACCAGAACGGTGCCACCGAATTCCGCGGCAGCAATGGCGGCCGCCAGCCCGCCGGCGCCCGAGCCGGCGCACAGGACATCAACTTCGCGATCCCACATGGTTTTTCCTCCCGTTTGCGCCGGTCTTGCGATGATCGGTCATCGGTTTCTTCCGGCTGTTCCACCTGGGGCCCTGGTCAGGACTGGGGCCCCAGGTCGTTCGCTTCAGATCGGACCCTCAAGATCGGGGCCCTTGTCCGAAAAGATCAGCGCGCGCTCCAGCCGCCGTCCACGGGCAGCAGGTGGCCGGTCACCATCGACGCCTCGTCCGAGCACAGCCACAGCATTGCTGCGGCCTGTTCCGCGGTTTCGATGGGGCGCTTGATGGCTTGTTCTTCCAGCATGCGGTTGATGATCATCTCGGCGATCTCGGGACCGGCCTTGTAATAGGCTTTGGTCGGCGTGACGCCCGGCGCGATGCAGTTCACCCGTACGCCGCGTTCGGCATACTGGACCGCGGCAAAACGCGTCAGCTGAATCAGCCCCGCCTTGGCCGCCGAATAGGCCGCGCCCGATTCCGGGACAAAGGCCATCCCCGCCAGGGACGAGACATTGACGATGCTGCCGCCGCCGTTCTCGATCATGTGGCCGATCTGGTACTTCATGCCCAGAAAGGCGGTGCGCAGGCAGATCGCCATCGTGCCGTCCCAGCCCTCCAGGCTTTGGGTGTGGAACTCGGGGCCGTGGGCCGCATCGCCGATCGCCTCGCCGATCACGTTGGCGGCGATGTGCAGGCCGCCGAATTTCTGAACGGTGGCGTTCACGATACGGTCGACATCGGCTTCGTTCGTGCCGTCGGCCTGGATGAACTCGACGTCCGCGCCGGCGTCGCGCAGGCGTTTCGCGGCGGCTTCACCGGCTTCGGCATTGATGTCCGAAAGCATGACACGGGCGCCTTCCGTGGCGAAGCCAATCGCGGCAGCCTCGCCAATTCCCCCCGCAGCAGCCGTTACAAGAACAGCCTTCCCGTCAAATCTTTTCTGCATTTGTGTTTCTTTCTTGATGAGAGTGAAAGACACCGGAGAACGCACCGACCTCCTTCGATGCGTTCCCCGGCTGCTTCATTCAAAATGCCTATTCCTCTGGCGCCAGTGTCACCTTGAGGCCATCAAGCGAGTCATCCATCTGGACCTGGCACGACAGACGCGACGTGGGTTTGGTTTCCTCGAGCAGGTCCACCATCTCGGCCTCGATCTCACCTGCTTCGGGCAGTTTCGAGAGCCAGGCTTCATCCACATAGACATGACAGGTGCCGCAGGCCGCGGCCCCGCCGCATTCCGCCGCGATATGGTACCCGGCATCCCTGAGTACATGCATCAGGGACTCCGTCATCGTTACGTCAACTTGCTTCTCCGACCCGTCCCGGTCGGTTACGTTCAAAATAGGCATTCTGTATTCTTCTCCGCCTCAGTTCGTCTGCATCGGAACGCGGTCCGGTGCCATCTCGCCAAACATGCCCTGATAGACAGGATCGAAATCCGGGTCCGCGAGGCGGAGATTCGGGAACCGTGCCATCATCTGTTCCAGGCTCTTGCGGATCACCATGCGGGCAAGCCGGTTGCCGATGCAGTGATGCGCGCCGGCGCCGAAGGTCATGATCGCCTGCGGGTTGCGCTTGATGTCGAACGTCTCAGGCTTGTCATAGACGGCCGGGTCATAGTTGGTCGCCTGGGCGGACGCGAGAACCACCATGTTCTTCGGGATCTTGACGCCGGCAAGCTCGGTGTCGCGGGTGGCATAGCGCGGGAAGGTGAAGAACCCGGTGCTCTGATAGCGCAGGCATTCGGTCACGGCCATGTCGGTCATCGACGGATCGGCCTTGAGCATGTCGAACTGATCGGGGTGACGACCAAGGTTCAGAAGCGCGGTCGCGATGCTGGTTGCGGTGGTGCCAAGGGCCGCGCCGCAGACGGCGTTGATCTGACCGAACAGCTCCTCGTCGGTGAGCTTGTCGTCGTTGTCGCGCGCGTGAACCATCTTGCCGATCATGTCGTTGGTCGGGTTCTTGCGACGATCCTCGAGGATCTCCATCATCACCTGCTGCAGCGCGCCAGCCGATTCCAGGAATTCCTGGGGATAGGGCTCGCCGGGCGCGAGACCCATGATGAGGCCGAAGCTGTCATGCGCACGCTTGAAGGCGTTTTGCTGCTCGGGCGTGAGGTTGAACGCCGCGCCTAGCAGGACATGGCCGATGATGTCACCCGAGAAGTCGCTCATCACCTCGAAGGTGTCGCCGTTCGCCTCGATGGCGTCGAGCTTGGCCTCGATGATCTTCGCAGTCGCTTCCTCCAGCGCCTTGACGCCGGCAGGCATGAATGCGGGCATCATCAGGCGACGGATCCGGGCATGGTCGGCGCCATCCATCTGCGCGACCGCCTTCAGGCCGCCGAAGAAGTCGAAGATCTCGTAGCCGGGGATCGGCGGCATCTCGACCGAGTAGACGTCGGGATTGAGATAGACCTCCTGCGCGTCGGCATAGCGGCCGCAGACGACCACGGGGATGCCGCGGCGGTTGCAGTAGAACGGGCCGCGCTTTGCCCAGTCACGCATATGTTGAATGCCGTTCTGGCGGACGCTTTCCTCGGCCAGGTCAAGATCAATATAGTACTGCTGATCCAGATCCTCGAGCCGGGGGCCGGTGGCCTGTTCGGTCACTGTGTCTAAAGTGGCTTCCATGAAACTTCCTCCCATTTTGCATTGCACTGACGACTGTGCGGAGCATCGGAATATGACCGCAAACATCTTTTTGTCGCAATAACATATATTTTCTCAATGCCGCACACTGTCCAGTGCCGCGCGTTCGGATTGCAAGGCTATTCGTTCGAATAGCGCCGAGACGGGCATGTCCAAGCGGGCGCAAATGCCCACTCACCATGTGTCTCTGCACACCGGCGAGCGCCTTGCTCGTTCTGTCTTTATCACCGGGGTTCACCTGCCGGACACCTATCGCCCGGCAGGTGACCGGCAGGGGGGTTCCGCGCTGTTTGTCGCGCAAAACGCATGGATATGGAGGAATTATGTCGGTCATCGTGACAGGTGCTGCAAGCGGGATCGGACGCGCAACCGCTATAGAATTTGCGAAACACCCCCTGGGCGATCAGGCAAAGCTCGTGCTGGTGGACCGCGACGAGGCGGGTCTTGCGACCCTGACCTCCGAATTGGACGCGCTGGGCGCGGCCTCGGCGACATGCGTGGCCGATCTGATGGACCCAAAGGCGGGCGACGTTGTGGTTTCCGCCACTCTGGCCGCCTTTGACGGTATCGACGCGCTGATCAGCAATGCGGGCGCGATCCACATGGTGCCGTTGGCCGAGATGACGACCGGCCAGTTCGACATGCTGATGAACATCAACGCGCGGGCGACGCTGGTGCTGGGGCAGGCCGCGCGGCCGCATTTGGCAAAGTCGGGCGGTGCGATCATTGCGACGGCCTCGACCGCGGCGGAGAACCCGATCGTCCCGCTGGGGGCCTATAGCGCCAGCAAGGCAGCTCTTGTGATGCTGATGCGGCAGATGGCGGCGGAATGGGGCCCCGAGGGCATCCGCTGCAACTGTGTCTCGCCCGGGCCCACCCATACGGCGATGACGGCGGCTTCTTATGACGACCCCGAGGCGCGGGCGGCGCGCGCCGCCGAGATTCCGCTGGGGCGGGTCGGCTCGCCCGAGGATCTGGCGCGCGCGATCCGCTTTCTGGCCGGGCCGGACGCCAGCCATATCAGCGGGGTGAACCTGCTGGTGGATGGTGGAATCAGCGCAAATATCGCAACATCGAAAAGCAGCGCGGCCAACAAGATCGAGAATAAATAACCATGACCGAGACCCCGAAGGGCCCGCTTGCCGGTATCCGTATTGTCGAGTTCGACGCAATCGGCCCGGTGCCGCTGTGCGCGACGATCCTGGCCGATCTTGGCGCCGATATCGTGCGTCTTGCCCGTGCGGGCGGTCAGGCCGCCTATGCGGATGTGGGCGGGGCGATCCTGCACCGGGGCCGCACCGCCGTCGAACTGAACCTCAAGGACCCGGCCGACCGCGCGGCGGCGCTTGACCTGATCGGCGCGGCGGACGTTCTGATCGAAGGCTTCCGCCCCGGCGTGATGGAGCGGCTGGGCCTGGGCCCCGACGACTGTATGGCGGTGAATCCTGCGCTGATCTACGGCCGGATGACCGGCTGGGGCCAGACCGGCCCGCTGGCGCCGCGTGCCGGGCACGACATCAACTATATTGCCATCGCGGGTGCCCTGGGCACGATGGGCGAGGCCGGCCGCCCGCCAATGCCGCCGCTGAACCTTGTCGGCGATTATGGCGGCGGGGCGATGTTCCTGGCCATGGGCGTGCTCGCGGCGGTGATCGAGGCGCGCAGCTCCGGCAAGGGGCAGGTGGTTGATGCGGCGATGACCGACGGGGTGGCGATGCTGATGAGTCTCTTCATCGCGCTGCGGCAAGGCAGCGGCTGGGGGCCGGAGCGGGAAGCGAACCTGCTCGACGGCGGGATGCCCTTCTATCGCTGCTACGAATGCGCCGATGGCGGTTATGTTGCGGTCGGCGCGCTCGAGCCGCAGTTCTTCCGCGCTTTGCTGGACGGGCTTGGCCTTGATCCGGCGAAATTCCCGCAGATGGACAAGGCGGGCTGGCCCGCGATGCGCGACCGGTTCGCCGCCTGTTTTGGCAGCAAAAGCCGGGATGAATGGGCCGGGGTGTTCGACGGCAGCGATGCCTGTGTGTCGCCGGTGCTGGATCTGCTGGACGCGGCAGATCACCCCCATAACGCGGGGCGCGGCACATTCCTCCGCCACGAGGGGGTCGTGCATCCGGCCCCGGCGCCGCGATTCTCGCGCACTCCGGGGGCGATCCGCCCGGCCGCGACACGGACCGCCGCCGAGATGCTTGCGGTTTGGACGACCGGCCGGTCTTATGGCGCCGACGACGACATAAATTCGAAATGAAGACAATCGAAGGTAGGAAGTATGAAGGTATTGGTACCTGTCAAGCGCGTGATCGACTATAACGTGAAGGTTCGCGTGAAGGCGGACGGGAGCGGTGTCGATCTTGCGAATGTCAAGATGTCGATGAACCCGTTCGACGAGATCGCGGTGGAAGAGGCGATCCGTCTGAAAGAGGCGGGTGTCGCGACCGAGATTGTTGCGGTTTCGATCGGCGTGAAGCAGGCGCAGGAGACGCTGCGCACGGCGCTTGCGATGGGCGCCGATCGCGCCATTCTTGTGGTGGCCGCCGATGACGTGCATCAGGACATCGAGCCGCTGGCGGTGGCCAAGATCCTCAAGGGCGTGATCGACGCCGAGGAGCCCGGTCTGGTGATCGCGGGCAAGCAGGCGATCGACAATGACATGAACGCGACCGGCCAGATGCTGGCGGCGCTGCTGGGCTGGGGCCAGGCGACCTTCGCCTCGGAGCTGACGGTCGAGGGCGATCATGCCACCGTCACCCGCGAGGTCGATGGCGGGCTGCAGACCATCAAGGTCACGCTTCCGGCGATCGTCACCGCGGATCTGCGGCTCAACGAGCCGCGCTATGCGTCGCTGCCCAACATCATGAAAGCCAAGAAGAAGCCGATGGAGGAAAAGACGGCGGCCGATTACGGCGTCGATGTCACGCCGCGCCTGCAGGTGGTCGGCACCGCCGAACCCGCCGCGCGCCAGGCCGGCGAAATGGTCGGCTCGGTGGACGAGCTGGTGGCGAAACTCAAAGCGGCGGGAGCGATCTGATGGCTGTACTTCTTCTGGCGGAACTCACGGGCGGCGCCCTGGCCGTGGACGCGACCGCAAAGGCGCTGAGCGCCGCGAAACAGCTGGGCGATGTGACGGTTCTGTGCGCTGGCGCCTCCTGTGCGGATGCGGCCGGGGCCGCGGCGGAACTTGATGGCGTGGCACGGGTGCTCTGCGCCGATGATGCGATCTATGGCAACGGTCTGGCCGAACCGGTCGCCGCTCTGATCGTCAGCCTGGCGGGGGAGTATGAACATTTCGTTGCCCCGGCCACGGCGAGCGCGAAAAACATCATGCCGCGGGTGGCGGCGCTTCTGGATGTGATGGTGATTTCCGATGTGTCGGGCGTGGTTTCGGGCGATACGTTCGAGCGGCCGGTCTATGCCGGCAACGCGATCCAGACGGTGAAATCGACGGATGCGAAAAAGGTGCTGACGATCCGCACCTCGACCTTCGACGCGGCGGGCGCGGGCGGTTCGGCGGCTGTCGAGCCCATCGGCGCGGCGGCCGATCCGGGCCTTTCGGAATGGGTGGAAGACAAGGTCGCCGCCTCCGACCGGCCCGAGCTGACCTCGGCCGGCGTGGTGGTCTCGGGCGGGCGCGGCGTGGGTTCGGAAGAGAATTTCGCGCTGATCGAGCAGCTGGCCGACAAGCTGGGCGCCGCCGTTGGCGCCTCGCGCGCGGCGGTCGATTCGGGCTATGCGCCGAACGACTGGCAGGTGGGCCAGACCGGCAAGGTGGTGGCCCCGGCGCTCTATGTCGCGGTCGGCATCTCGGGCGCGATCCAGCACCTCGCCGGCATGAAGGACAGCAAGATCATCGTCGCCATCAACAAGGACGAAGACGCCCCGATCTTCCAGGTCGCCGATTACGGCCTCGTCGCCGATCTCTTCAAGGCAGTACCAGAGCTGATCGACAAGCTGTAAGAAGGGGCGGTATCTACGGCGAAGCAGGAGGAGGGCGCGCATGATAGACTTCACACCCAGCGAGGATCAACTGGCATTTCGGGAGATGGCGGAGGGGTTCGCGCTGAACGAGTTGCGGCCCAACGCCATCGAATGGGACGAAGCCAAACATTTCCCCACCGATGTTCTGGCGCAGGCCGGGGCCCTGGGTCTGGGCGCGATCTACACGCGCGACGACGTGGGCGGGTCGGGGCTTGGCCGGGTGGATTCGGTGATGATCTTCGAGGCCCTGGCGAAGGGTTGCCCGACGATCGCGGCCTATATCTCGATCCACAACATGTGCTGCTGGATGATCGACACCTACGGCACCGGAGACCAGCGCGCCGCCTGGTGCCCGAAGCTGGCCACGATGGACACGCTGGCCAGCTATTGCCTGACCGAACCGGGCGCGGGCTCGGACGCCTCGGCGCTGAGCACGCGGGCGGTGAAGGATGGCGACGATTACCTGCTGACGGGTCAGAAGCAGTTCATCTCGGGGGCGGGCACCTCGGATGTCTATATCGTGATGGCGCGCACGGGCGATGCGGGGCCGGGGGGGATCTCGGCCTTTCTGGTGGAGAAGGACACGCCCGGCCTGAGCTTTGGCGCGAATGAACGCAAGATGGGCTGGAACGCCCAGCCCACGCGCACGGTGAACATGGATAATATGCGCGTGCCCGCGGCCAACATGCTGGGGGCCGAGGGCAAGGGGTTCAACATCGCGATGTCGGGGCTGAACGGCGGGCGCATCAACATCGCGGCCTGTTCGCTTGGGGGCGCGCAGGCGGCGCTGGATGCCACCGTTGCCTACATGCGCGACCGCAAGGCCTTTGGCAAAGCGCTGATCGCGATGCCGACGCTGCAGTTCCGGCTGGCCGAGATGGCGACCAAGGTGGAAGTGGCGCGCACGATCCTGTGGCGCGCGGCCTCCAGCCTGGATGCCAAGGCCCCCGAGGCCACGACGCTGTGCGCCATGGCCAAGCAGTTCGTGACGGACGAATGTTTCAACGTCGCCAATGACGCGTTGCAGCTGCATGGCGGCTATGGCTACCTGAGCGAATACGGGATCGAGAAGATCGTGCGCGACCTGCGGGTGCATCAGATTCTGGAAGGCACGAACGAGATCATGCGGCTGATCGTGTCGCGGTCTGTGATCGCGGAAAACTGAAGGGCGGAAAATGAGTGAAGAACCGGTAATCATCAGCCGCGAGGGCAGCCTGGGCCGGCTGCACCTGAACCGTCCGAAGGCGATCAACAGCCTGACGCTCGAGATGGTCCGGCTGATCGACAAGGGCCTGACCGAGTTCGAGGGGGATGACAGCATCGCAAGCGTGCTGATCACTGGCGAGGGCGAGCGCGGCCTGTGCGCCGGCGGCGACATCATCGCACTTTACGAGTCGGGCAAGGCCAAGACGCCCGATGCGGAACGGTTCTGGGCCGAGGAATATGTGCTGAACGCGCGTATCGCCGCCTATCCCAAGCCCTATGTGGCCTTCATGGACGGGATCACGATGGGCGGCGGCGTCGGCGTGTCGGCCCATGGCAGCCACCGGATCGTCACCGACCGTACCCGCCTGGCCATGCCCGAAACCGGCATCGGGTTCTTCCCTGATGTGGGCGGGACCTGGATTCTGGGCCGCGCGGCGGGCGAGGTCGGCACCTATATCGGGCTGACCGGCGCCAGCTTCGGCGCGGCCGATGCGATCTATGCGGGCTTTGCCGACTATTACATGCCGGCGGGCAAGCTGGGCGATCTGGCCGCCGCCCTGGCGGGCCTGCCCGCAGACGCGGGCGGGTCAGAGGTGGACGCGGCGATCAAGGGGCTGGCAGAGGGTGCGCCAGGCGCGACCATCGCGGAAAATCGCGCCGCCATTGATGCGGCTTTCGCGGCGGATACGGTCGAAGAGATCATCGCCGCGCTCGAGGCGCAGGGCACCGAATTCGCGCAAAAGACGCTCAAGACCCTTGGCCAGAAATCGCCCACCAGCCTGAAGATCACCCTTGGCCTGCTGCGCGCGGCGCGCGGCAGCAAGGACCTGAAGGAATGTCTGGACCGCGAGTTCGCTGCCACGGGCCTCATTCTTGAAGGCCCCGATTTCTACGAAGGCGTGCGCGCGGCCGTGATCGACAAGGACCGCAACCCCACATGGGTGCCCGCCACGCTGGCCGAGGCAAAGGCGCCCGATCTGGGCGCGCTCGCCGCGGCCCATGACACACTTTTCAACAGCTAAACCCATCGAGGGAGGACAACGGCATGACCATGACAATCGCATTTATCGGCCTTGGCAACATGGGCGGCCCGATGGCCGGAAACCTGATCAAGGCGGGGCATAGCGTCAACGGGTTCGACCTGTCGGAGGCGGCGCGCGCCGCCGCCGCCGAGCGCGGCGTATCGCCCTTCGAGGATATGGCCGCCGCCGTCACCGGCGCCGATGCCGTGATCACCATGTTGCCCAATGGCGGGCTGGTGAAGAAGGTCTGGGCCCAGATCGCCGAAACCGTCGCCCCGGGCACGATCATGATCGACAGCTCGACCATCGACGTGGACAGCGCCATCGCCGCCCATGCGATGATGGCCGAAAAGGGCTGCCTGACGCTGGATGCGCCCGTCTCGGGCGGCACCGGCGGGGCCGAGGCCGGCACGCTGACCTTCATGGTCGGCGGCAGCGACGACGCCATCGCCAAGGGGCGCGAAGTGCTTGAGCCCATGGCGGGCCGCGTGGTGCCCTGCGGCGGCGCAGGCGCCGGGCAGGCGGCGAAAATCTGCAACAACATGCTTCTGGGCATTTCCATGATCGGCGCGGCCGAAGCCTTTGCCCTGGGGGAAAAGCTTGGGCTGGAGCATCAGGCGCTGTTCGACGTGATCTCGACCTCTTCGGGGCAGTGCTGGTCGGTCAACACCAATTGCCCGGTGCCGGGTCCGGTGCCGACATCGCCCGCCAACAACGGTTACAAGCCCGGCTTTGCGGCGGCGCTCATGCTCAAGGATCTGCGCCTGGCGCAAGAGGCGGCCCTGTCGCGCGGCGCGCAAATCCCGCTGGGCGCGGAGGCGGCGCAGATGTTCGGCCTGTTTGAATCGCTGGGCCATGGCGGCGAGGATTTCTCGGGCATCATCAACTTCCTGCGCGGGGCTGATAAATGACTTATGAAACCATCCTGACTGAACAGAAGGGCCGGGTTCTGCTGATCACGCTGAACCGGCCCAAGGCGCTGAACGCGCTGAACACGCAGCTCTCGCACGAGCTGATCGACGCGCTGACCAAGGCCGACGACGATGACGGCGTGGGCTGCATCGTGATCACCGGGTCGCAAAAGGCGTTTGCCGCCGGGGCCGACATCAAGGAAATGCAGAACCAGTCCTACATGGACATGCACGGCACCGATTTCTTCGGCCAGTGGGACAAGGTGGCGACCCTGCGCAAACCCACGATCGCGGCGGTGTCGGGCTATGCGCTTGGCGGCGGCTGCGAACTGGCGATGATGTGCGATTTCATCCTGTGTTCGGACAGTGCCAGGTTCGGCCAGCCCGAGATCAAGCTGGGCGTGATGCCCGGCATGGGCGGATCGCAGCGCCTGACCCGCCTGATCGGTCAGGCCAAGGCGATGGAGATGTGCTTTACCGGCCGCATGATGGACGCCGAAGAAGCCGAGCGCGCAGGCCTTGTCAGCCGTGTGATCCCCGCGGACGATTTGCTGGACGAGGCGCTGAAAACCGCCGACACGATCGCCAACATGGCCTTGCCCGCGCTGATGAGCATCCGCGACGCCATTCGCCGCACGCAGGAAATGCCCCTCACCGAAGGCGTCCGCTTCGAACGCCGCGTGTTTCACGCGCTCTTCGCCACCGACGACCAGAAAGAGGGCATGGCCGCATTCGTGGAAAAACGAGAGCCGCAGTTTACCCATAAATAGTCCCGCCCGCGCGGAGGCCCGGCCCCGACCGCAGGGGCCGCTATCCGCCGGCTGCCACAAGGAGACCCAAGCATGAACGATATCGTCATTCTCGACGGTGCCCGCACCGCAATCGGCACATTCGGCGGTGCGCTCGCATCTGTCCCGCCCACCGCCCTGGGCGCCCATGTGGCGCGCGCGGCCATGGATCGCGCCGGGGTCGAGCCCGGCCAGATCGGCCACGTGGTGATGGGGCATGTGATCAACACCGAACCGCGCGACATGTACCTGTCGCGCGTCACCGGCATCGAGGCGGGCATTCCGGATCATGTGCCGGCGATGAACGTGAACCGGCTCTGCGGTTCGGGGCTTCAGGCCATGGTTTCCGCCGCACAGTCGCTGATGCTGGGCGAGGCCGAATTCGCCCTGGCCGGGGGCGCCGAAACCATGTCTCGAGGGCCGCATATCCTGCCCGCCGTCCGCTTCGGCCAGAAGATGGGCGACACCAGCGCGATCGACATGATGATCGGCACGCTGACCTGCCCGTTCGGCACGGGCCACATGGGCGTCACCGCCGAAAACGTCGCGCGCGAACATCAGATCAGCCGCGAGGAACAGGACGCCTTCGCGCTGGAAAGCCAGCGCCGCGCGCGCGCCGCCATCACCGAGGGCCGCTTTGCCAGCCAGATCGCGCCCATCGACGTGAAGGTCAAGCGCGATATGGTGGCCTTTGACACCGACGAACATCCCAAGGACACCACGGCCGAGGCTCTGGCCGGATTGCGCCCGGCCTTCCAGAAGGGCGGCACAGTGACGGCGGGCAACGCCTCGGGGATCAACGATGGCGCGGCCGCGCTGGTGCTGGCCACGGCGGATGCGGCGGCCAGGGCGGGGCTGAAGCCGCGCGCGCGTATTTTGGGGTATGCCCATGCAGGTGTGCGCCCCGATGTCATGGGCATCGGCCCCGTGCCCGCGGTGAGCAAGCTGCTGGAAAAGCTTGGCATGACGGCGGATCAGTTCGACGTGATCGAAAGCAACGAAGCCTTCGCCGCCCAGGCCTGCGCCGTGGCCAAAGAGCTTGGCCTGAACGGTGACAAGGTCAACCCCAACGGCGGCGCCATCGCGCTTGGCCACCCGGTGGGCGCCACCGGCGCGATCATCGCCATCAAGGCGCTCTATGAGCTGGAGCGCATCGGCGGCGGCAAGGCCCTTTGCACCATGTGCATCGGCGGCGGTCAGGGCATCGCCGTGGCCTTCGAGACGATGTGATCCATCCTCATCGCGGAGCCGCCCCCCGAAAGGGCCGGCGGCTCCGCTCCAAATGTTCTGTTCGGTTTCCGGAGACCCCCCAATGATTGATCCCGCCCAAATGTTTTCCATCAACGGCCGCGTCGCGCTTGTGACCGGTGCCAGCAGCGGGATCGGCCGTATGATCGCAACCGGGCTCGCCGCCTGCGGCGCGCGCGTCTATGCCTGCGCCCGCACCGCCGCGCGGCTGGAAGAAGCGGTTGCCGAGATCAGGCAAGAGACTTCGGGCGACGTCATCGCGCTGCCGGGCGACGTTTCGACCGTTGCCGGCATCGAGGCACTGGTGGCCGAACTGTCGAACCACGAAAAGCAGGTCGACATTCTGGTCAACAACGCCGGGACGATCTGCGAAGCGCCGATTGACGAGTACCCTGAGGATGGCTGGGACAGCGTGCTGTCGCTGAACCTCAAAAGCTGCTTTTTCCTGACGCAGAAGCTGTTGCCGCTGATGCGTGCGGGCGCGACAGGGGAACGCCCCTCGACCGTGATCAACATCGGGTCGGTGGGTGCGCTGCGGATCGGCCCGAAAGAGACCTATGCCTATGCCGCCGCCAAGGCCGGGCTGCACCACCTGAGCAAATCCATGGCCAAACGCCTGGCCCCCGAGAACATCACCATCAACAGCATCGCGCCGGGCTTCTTCCCCTCGGACATGACGCAGATCACATCGGACGAGATGCACGACATGCTGATCCAGATGGTCCCGCGCCGCCGGGTCGGGCAGCCGCTGGATCTGGCCGGGCTGGCCGTCTTCCTGGCCTCGCCGGCGGCGTCTTACATGACGGGAACGGTCATCCCGGTCGAAGGCGGAATGTCGCTGTAACCTGCGGCTGGCGGTGCAGGGAAAACGAAAAAGACCGGCCGAATATCCCGGCCGGTCTTTTTAGTTGCATCGGGCGTATTGGCTGGCTGTGGGGTCAGTAGGCGCCCACGGGCGTGATGTTCGGCAACGCGCCCAGATTGTCGCGGCCATAGATCTCATAGCCGATCATCGGAACGTTCTGGATGTGGCGCAGGCCCACGTGAATGTCGCGCCAGTAGCGCTGAAGCGGGTTGCTGAAGGCGAAGGCCGAGGAGGTCGAGATGAACATGATCTTCTCGATCGAGGCGTGGATCAGCTCGACGATCTGGGCGCATTGCGCGCGCTGTTTCGAGCAGACCGCGACATCCGGCTTCGTACCCTGAAGCGCGATCCCGTCCAGCGTGTCCAGCGCATCAAACAGCAGCGTTTCGGCCGAGTCGAGCTGTGCGGCGACCTTGCCCAGATCATGCAGGTAGACAGCCGAATCCAGACGCGTCTTGAACATCGTCGTCACCACGGGTTTCTTCTTGGACTCCGCCTCGCAGATCTCCTGCATCTTGCGCGCCGCGCCCAGAAGCTGCGCCAGACCGGTTGCCCGCACGCTGGGCACCGGGGCCAGCCAGTCCGAGGCGGCGCCGAAATGCCGCTTGCCCGGCACGATCGTGCCATAGGGCTTGTCCATCGTGACGATCAGGTGCTCGGGCACGAACACATCATTGGCGCAGGTGGTGTCAGAGCCGGTCGCCTGCATGCCGGTCACGTACCAGCTATCCTTGATCGTGACCTGATCCATCGGGATATAGGCCATGCTGATGCCGGGCGCTGTCGGCACGTCGTCGCCTTCGAACAGGATGCCGCATTGCGCCCAGTTGGCCTGGCGCGAGCCCGACGAATAGGGCCAGGCACCGGTGACCTTGTAGCCGCCCTCGACCCGCACGGCCTTGCCCGGGGGGTTGTAGGCGCCGCAGACATTGGTGGGGCCGTTGGCGAACAGCTCATCCTGAATCGCATCCGACGCCAGCGAGGAAATCCAGCTCGTGCCGTTGATGATCTGCAGCACCCACGACATCGACGGATCACCCTTGCCGATCTCCATCTGGATACGCGCGAACGAGCTCAGCGACAGGCCGACACCACCCAGCCGCTCGGGCAGCAGCAGCGAAAAGGCGCCCATCTCGCGGAACGCGTCTTCCACGGCCTTGGTCGGGCTGCGCAGCTCGTTGGCCTCGGCCGCTTTCTCCTCCAAAAGGGGCTGCAGGGCTATCGCCTGATCCAGAAGGCCGGGCAGCTTGTGGTCGGCAAACGGGGTCGGTTTGGTATCCGCTTTCAAAAGAGTCGCCATTTTTTCCTCACATTTCGTAGTGTCAGTCGATGACCTAATTCGCGTGTTTTTCTTGTTTCGCATGTAAATCGGAGCGGCTCCCCTATCGACCGACAGGAACGGAGACAAAACCTGAGCCTCCCGGGCTTGCGTTTCCGAAGGCGCCACATCGCCTGCATCATGTGGTCTGGCGTGCTGGCTTCTACCTATCTTTCGAGAGGTTAACCGGGGCCGCTCTCTGGTATCAGGTCCGCTTGAGCAACAGGGCGTTCTGTACGGGAGGAGAAAGCTTATGGGCAATTCGTATGATGTGGTCATCGCCGGGGGCGGCCATAACGGCCTGATCGCGGCGTGTTATCTGGCCAAAGCGGGTCAATCCGTCTGCGTGCTGGAGCGCAATGACATCATCGGTGGCGGCGTGATGACCAGGGAAAACACGCTTCCCGGTTTCAAGCACGATCTGCATTCGATCGCCCACACGATGATTCAGGCAAACCCGCTGATTCTGAATGACGAGCTGGGCCTGAAATCGAAATACGGCCTCGAATATGTGAATCCCGACAAGATGACCGCCGTGGTGTTCGACGACGGCGATGTGCTTGAATTCCACACCGGGATGGAAGAGACCGCTGCGTCGATCGCCAAGATTTCCCCCCGCGACGGCGAGGCTTACCGCAAGTTCAACGAAACCGTGTTCGCCGCGCTGGATATGCTTGTGATGGGCATGTTCTCGATTCCGCCGACCCCCGGCATGCAGGCCGCGATGATGGATGCCAGCCCCCAGGGGCGCGAACTGATGCGGCTGCAGTCGATCAGCTCGTGGGATCTGATCTGCGAATGGTTCGAGCATCCCAAGATTCGCATCGCGCTGGCCCGCTATGCGTCGGAAGCGATGACCAATCCGTTCGACAACGGCACCGGCTTCGGTTTCTACATCATCCTGCCCTACATGCACCGCTACGGCTCGGGTATCCCGGTCGGCGGGTCCTGGGCGCTGATGGACGCGCTGGGCAAGTGCTTTGCCGATCATGGCGGCGAAGTGCGCGTGAACAGCACGATCAAGGAATTCAAGATCGAGGGCGACAAGGCCACCGGCGTCATTCTGGAAGACGGCACCGAGATCACCGCCAAGACAGGCGTGATCTCGACCCTGCACGTCAAGCAGGTGTTCCCGCACATGGTTCAGGGCACGGAACTGCCGGATATGTTCCAGCATCATATCGACACGCTGAAACTGGCCGATTTCCAGCCTTTCGTCATTCAGCTGGCGCTGAAGGAAGAGCCGAAATACAAGGTCGGCCCGATGGTCGACGATTACTTCTGGGTCGAGCGGTCGCATTCCGACGTCGAGGAATTCCAGCAGGCGTTCCGCGATCTGGAATATGGTTATCCCAAGCGTGACTTCGCCGCCTATGTCGGCCAGCACCGCGTCGATCCCTCGCGTGTGCCCGAAGGCAAGAGCGCGATGCACATCTATGCCTTCGCGCCCTATAACCTCAAGGACGGCGGCCCCGAGAAATGGGACGAGATCGGCGCCGAGGTTGCGCAGGGTTTCATCGAGGACATGCGCAAGTTCACCACCAACATGGGTGACGACAATATTCTGGGAATGGAGTTCCACACGCCGCTGGATCTCGAGCGTCACGATACCTCGATGATCGGTGCCGACATCGGGCATCTGGGGCTGTTCTCGTGGCAACTGGGCGGGATGCGCCCTGTACCGGGCTATGCCCAGTATAAATCGCCGATCGACAAGCTGTACCTGTCGGGGTCATGCACCCACCCGGGTGGCGGCGTGACAGGCGGGCCGGGGCGCAACGTGGCCCAGGTGGTTCTGGAAGACCTCGGGATCGACTTCGACGAGCTTATCGGCTGAGCAGGGCGTACCAAAGCGAATGAAAGTACATAGCAAAGACGGAATCGAGATGATGGACGTGAAGTCCATCGACAAGCAGGGCGACGTTCTGGTGGTCAAGGGCAAGATGATGGGGTCGATGCCGGCCACCATCCACATCGGGCCCGACGCCATATGGGAATCGTTCAAGATGCTGTCCTGGAAAACCCGTTTCGGCCTTGTCGGAATGCTGATCAAGGGCGCCCTGGGCGGCAAGAAGAAGGGCTGAGCCCAGGGCGTCCTTGCGGCGCTTTCGATTGCGCGAGAAACGGCGCGGTCCCCGGCAAGGGGGCCGCGCTTTTGTTTTGGGCGGGCGTCAGCCGAGCACCTCAGAATGATATTCGTACCCGGTTTTTTTCATTGTCCGGCCAGCCTTACAAAGATCCGCCAAGCCGTCAGAATTGCACGACAATTCGAAAAATCACCCCTAGGATGAGCTCCCCTTGCGGCTCTCCACCCTATCTTTCGGCAGGTCGCGGCGCGCCTCCCAGCCGTAAAGTCAAAGCTCAATAAGGCAATTTGTCGCAGATCCGTTAATTCAAGTGACTTTTTACGAATGCCAGGGAGGAAATTATGATCCGGAGCAAGATTCTTACACGGCTGTGCGCCCTCATGTTTTGCATGGCACAGCCCGGCGTTGCGCGTGCAACAGAGGGCGGACAATTCTATGGTCCGATCGGCGGCGTCGATCAGCGCGCGGCCCTGATCCCGCAACCGGGAACCTACGGGCTGTTCCAATATGTGCATTCCCGGTCAAAGGAATATGTCGGACCGGATGACAAAACCCATCCCGGCATTCCCGACTTCAAGCTTGATTTCGACATGCCGAACCTTTCCATTCTGCATGTCTGGGACCGCACGCTCTGGGGCGGCAACGTCGCCTCGATCCTGTCGGTTTCCTATGCCCGCTCCTGTGCCGCGATGGGGGCGGGCGAGGTGTGCGAATCCTCTGTGTTCGATACATATGTCGAACCGCTCTACTGGGGCCGCCATCTGGGGCTGAAGGGGGCCAGGCCCCCCTCGTCCGATCCCGCCACATGGCAGCTGCCCTATGGGCTGAGCGTTGGCGTGGGGCTGGCGTTCATGGTGCCGACCGGATCGTACGAGGTTGGACGCATCACACAAACCAGCGGCAACGCGCTGATCACCATCCCGCATGTGGATTTCACCTATGTGACCGGCAAGGGAACCGAGTTCAGCGGAAGGATATCCTACAACATCTCGCAAAAGAATGACGACGCGGGATACAAGAACGGCGATGTGATCGGCGGGGATTTTTCGATCTCGCAGTATTTCGGGCTGTGGCAGATCGGGCCAAGCCTCACGTTGGCCCGGCAGCTGGAGGATGACAAATCCGACGATCCGCTGATTGCGGCGTCAATGCTGGATGGTAACAGGATGACCCTGGTTCAGCCCGGCCTGGTGTTCACGCGGTATTTTCCCCAGAAGAACCTTGTCACTTCGCTAAAGCTGGTAACCGACCTTTACGATGAGAACCGAACCAAGACCGATTACGGTTTCGTTCTGCGCGTCGGTTTCAAGTTTTGAAACGCCCCGTCCCTATCTTCCGTCGGGTTTTGGATGATTGCTTCTTTAATACAGTTGATACCATCGGATTTGCAAAAAAGAGCAGTCTAACTGTCTGCACCATGGGAGGAAAACATGAACAGTTCCAAAAACCGCGCCGGGATTGCGCGGGGTGACACGGATGCCGGCGCCGCGCCGGAAGAGCGGCTGCGCCGCCGCGATGTACTCAAGGCGCTGGGGGCTGCTGCGGCTGTCGCGCCGGTCGGGGCGATGGCGCAGGCGGCGCCGGTTTCTCCGCCCGAAGAGTGGCATGACGAGGCCGATGTTATTGTAGTTGGCATGGGCGGCGCCGGTGCCTCGGCCGCGCTGGAGGCGACGGCTGCGGGCGCAAGCGTGATCGTCCTGGAGAAAGGCGCGGAGCCGGGCGGCGCCACGCGCTTCAGCGGCGGCGTGGTCTATGCGGCGGAAACGACAGTCCAGAAGGCTGCCGGTCTCAACGACACAAAAGACGACATGTACCAGTTCCTGATGAATGTCGGAGGCAAAAGCGTGGTGCCAGAGCTGGTCCGGGCCTATGTCGACAACGCGACACAGACCGTCGAGCGGCTGATCGAGCTTGGCGTCGAATTCCCGCCCGAACAGCTTTATCAGAGCGGGCTGGAGCATATGGAGGAATATGCGTCCACGCTTCCCGCGCCAATTCGGGGCCATTCCCCCGTGGGCGCGGGCTATGGCGTGTTCACCACCCTGCGCATGGCGGCCGAGGAAAAGGGCGCCCGCGTCATGCTGGAAACCCCGGCGATCGAGATTCTGCCCAACGAAGACGGTGTGGTCGGCGGGGTTAAGGCCAAGACCAAGGACGGCCGCGAGATCAACATCCGCGCCCACAAGGCCGTGATCGTGACTTCGGGCGATTTCAACCGCAGCCCCGAAAAGCGCCGCGCCTTTTCCAACATGGCGATCGCCGCCGAACCCATCGGCCCGCTGAACCACACCGGCGACGGGCTGACGATGGCGCAGGCCTGGGGGGCCGATCTGATGGGCACCTATGCCATCGCGGGCATTCCCGCCCCCGAGGGCAAGCCGGTCATGTTCACCTTCTACCTGCCGAAATACCCGACGGCGGGGAACGCGGCAAACGTGGCGGTGAATTCGCGCGGCAAACGCTTCTTCAACGAAACCGTCGGCTATCCGATCGCCAACCGAGAGGTGTTCTATCAGCCGGGTAATTTCGCCTGGACCGTGTTCGACGAACGCGCCCGGACCTCGGAAATGGGTGTGCTGTTCCCCGGCTTTACCGACCCCACCCAGACCTGGAGCCACGATCTGGCCGAGGAAGAGGCACAGGGGCTTGTGTTCAAGGCCGACACCTTCGGCGAGCTGGCGCAGAAGATGGGCGTGGATGCAGACGTGTTCGAGGCCACCATGCGCGACTACAACATGCACGCGAAAAACGGCAAGGACCCCGAATTCGGCAAGACCGAAAAGCTGGGAACGGTCGATACCGCGCCATTCTACGCGATCAAGACCCGGCCGGGCATGCTGATCAATGCCGGCGGGCTGCGGATCGATACCCAGGCGCGCGTGGTGGATACCTATGGCAATCCCATTCCGCGTCTCTATGCGGCGGGGATGTCGATCACCGGCGGCTTCAGCGGCGATATCGTGGCGGCGAGCGGCTATAGCGTGGGCCTTGGCATCACTTTCGGCCGGATCGCGGCGCTGAACGCCGTAACTGAAACCAGCCTGTAAGGCCCCGTTCGGGGCATGGCTGCCTGATTGGCACTGGCGGGCGCGAAGGGCTTTCGCGCTCGCTTTTCCATGAAAACAGCAGAGAGCTCAAACCTGTGCCAGAAGTATTTCCACGGCTGAAACCACAGCCGCGCGCATTCGCCCGCAGCTTTGCCCTGTGTCTTGTAATCTGGGGGGGTGTCGCCCCCGTCGCGGCGCAGCAGGCGCTGCCCGATCCGCAGGCGGGCGGGCGGCTCGCCCTGCAGCGATGCGCAAGTTGCCACACGGCGGATGGCAGCCGCGGCATGCGGTCGATTCCGATCCTGCAGGGGCAGAGCGCCGATTACACGATCAAGCAGCTGAATGATTTCAGGGCCGGGCTGCGGCTGAACTCGGTGATGCAGGGCCTCGTCGGCGGGCTGACAGAAAGCGACATCCGCAACATTGCCGCCTTCTACGCGCAAAAGGAGTTCGCCCCTGCGCCGCCCCCTGATGCCGAACAGGCCGCGCTGGGAGAGGCGATCTTTCACGAAGGTATCGAGACCGACGACAGATCCGTGACCGCCTGCGTCGCCTGCCACGCCCCGGACCCGGACGCCCGGCCCGAGGCGTCGCCCGATCTGCACGGCCAGCATGCGGCCTATACCGCGCAGCAGCTTCGAGCCTTCCGGGATAGAACACGCACCAACAGCGAGGACATGTCCGGGATCATGGGCGGGGTCAGCGATGACGAGATCGAGGCCATCGCGGCCTATCTTGCGGGGCTGCGCTGACGGTGGCCAGCGAATTGAACGGACGGGCGGATTTGGCCTCTGGGCGCCGTCGTCCGGCGCGCTTGGGGGCCTGATGAAAAACTTTCCGGTCCGGGTGAAAATCCCCGACGCTAGATAGGTCCAAGATGCGCGTTACCTGACTACTCCATACACAGGCGAAGCGGTTCTCAGGGCCGCCGGGCCCGAAATGTACACGAGACTACCGAAGATGGTCGCCGCTATGACAACGAGTTGAACAGGTTGATGCCCCGGGATTGTTTGACAGCAAGTCACGGGGGCCGCTGGCCTGAGATTTCGGTGATTTGGCTTTTGCACCACCTCTTACGGAGAATGCCGGGACACGAGATGTGTTGGTAGCGTTAAATCAAGGGAGAAACCAATGACTACACTTGAAGACTTCACACTCTCAGAAGAAAAAAAGGCGGAAATCTGCAACGGCCTGACCGCGCCGCAGGAAAAGGCCGTGCGTCACTGGATGGCACTGCACGAGGTTCTGAACCGTGGCGATTTCGACGCCGTGGATGATTTCTTCCACCCGGAGATGACCTACAGCAACCCCAACCGTCCCGACCTGAGCACGTATGACACGTGGAAAACGTCGCCGATGAAGCTGTACGAACTGTTCCCGCCCTGTGTCTACCGCACCGTTGGTGCCTGGGGCCGTGGCGATGACGAAGTTACCGTTCTGTGCCACCACTGGGGCAAGCACACCGGCGGCACTTATTACGGCAAAGAGCCGACCGGCAATGAGATCAACGTCTGGTGGTATTCGACCCTGAAGATGAAGGAAGGCAAGATCTTCCACATCTATTCGATCTCGGACATTCTGACCATGGTCATGGATCTCGAGGTCATCCCGCGTCTGCCGGCCAACCCCTACGGATAAGCCACGGCCATAAAGACAACGAAAAACACCGGCATGAAACCATGCCGGTGTTTTTTTGTGCGGACGGCAGAGGGCGATCCCGCCTGCGCCGGCTGCCTACTGAAGCAGCCCGAACTGCCGGGCACGGTCCACGGCGACCGACCGGCGGCGGGTGCCCACCTTGTCGTAAATGCGCTGCATGTACCATTTGACGGAGCCTTCGGTCAGGCCCAGCCTGTCTCCGATCTCGCGGTTCCGCAATCCCGAGGCGACAAAGCTGAGAATCTCCAGCTCGCGGCCCGTCATCTTGCCGTCGATCCCTGTCTCCTGATCGGCAAGATCGTCCACCTCGACGCTGGCGCGCGTGCCCATCGCGATGGTGAAGGCGTTCAGCACGTCATAGGCGTAGAGATCGACCGGCAGGTTGGTCATCGGCCCGCTGCCATAGGCATCTTCCAGAAGCTGCTGGATATGCGGACCCTCATCCAGAAAGATCCGGACGCTGCGGCCGTCCAGCGCCGCGAGCAGCGCATCGCGCAGGCTGCGCTGAGCGGCACGGGTATCGCAGGCCAGCACCAGAATCTGGGCGCGGATCAGGCTCCAGCGCACCAGAGAGCGCATGGCGCCGCGATGCTGGCAGAACTGCTTCCACCGCTGCGACAGGGCCAAAGCGTCGTTCAGATTGCCTTCGGAGATCAGGATGCGGGCACGGACCAAGGCACGCGCCTCGTCGGTCGTGCTGCTGTTGATGTCGGGCTTTAGGGCATTCACGTCGGTCGGAATACCTTCGAGAAGGGCCAGACGGGCCGCACGTTCGATGTTCCCGCTGCGCAGAAGGATACGGACCTTTTCGGCCAGCGCCTTCATCTGCATGCGCTTCAGCCCCAGCTCCAGCCCCACGGAGCGGGCCAGATCAAGCGTCTTGATCGCGCCGGCGCTGTCGCCATCGTTGAAACTGATGCGGGCCGACACCAGGTACCCCGCGAGCAGCTCGTCGGCGAAAGCGAAGGCGCGGGCGAGCGGCAGGTATCTGTCCACAAGGGATTTCGCCCGCGACAGCTCGTTGCGCTCATAGATCACCTCGGCCAGGGGCAGCGCGGCAAAGGCCGCGATCGCGGTGTCCTCACCCGCGAAATCCAGCGCCTGCCCATAGCCGAATTCCAGCGCCTCGATGGCGGCATCATTGTCGCCCTTGGCGAACCATGTCTTTCCGACGATGGTTTTTTGCGAGATGAAGGCGAACTTGTGCTGAGACTGGCGCCCGATCGTACGGGCGCGGGCTTCGTTGCGTTCGAAATCCTGCAGCCTGAAACGCTCGCGCTGCGCCCGGATCTGCTGACCATAGACCGTGCAGGCAAGAAAGGTATGCTCTTCGTCGAACTGCTTCATCAGGGTTTCGGCGATCTCGTCAACGGTCAGAAAATCGTCCGTGGCTCCCGCCAGCATCATGCGACGGTGCAGCGCAAGAAAGCGCAACTCTGCCTCGACCTCGGCGCAAAGCCCCTCGGCGGCCCGGTTTGCGATCCACTCTTCCGCCTGGGCGATCAGCCGGCGGGCCTTGTCGAAATTCAGGTTGCGCAGCTCCATCCAGGCAATCGCAAGCTGTATGCGCGGATGGCCGGCAATGGTTGCCTTGTCCAAGGCTTTTGCCAGCTCAAACACATAAAGGATCTTGCCTTCGTAGATCAGCTTTTCGCAGGAATCGTCCAGCAACTGGGCCAGCCAGGCCTGCTCGCCGGACCGGACGGCGTGATCCAGCGCCTCCACCACCAGGCCGATCCTGTGATAGCTGCGGCTGGCCATGATGTGGCTTTGGGCGATCCTGTCGGGGTCGATGTCGGTCAGGCGGCGCAGGAGGAACTCTGCGAAAAGGCCGTGATAGCGGTACCACATGCGCTCTTCGTCCAGGCTGATCAGGAACAGCCCGGCGGCCTCGATCCGGTCGAGCATCTCGCGCGCGTCCGTGCCGCCCGTCATGGCGTTGCACAGGTCGGGGGTGAACCGCTCCAGCAGGCAGGTCGCCAGCAGGAAATCGCGAACATCGGCGGGTTGCGCGCCGAATATGTCTTCGGCGAAAAAGTCGGCGACGATGCTGTTGCTGCCGGAAAACGACACGTCCAGTATCGCCCCTTTCTGATTGCGCACCATGTTCATGGTTGCCAGCCGCAGGCCGGCGGCCCAGCCTTCGGTCTGCTCTACCAGGGCAGGGGCATCCTCGGCGCAAAGCCCATCCACGCTGGACGCCTTCAACAGCGCACAGGTTTCCTCGGCGGTGAATTTGAGCGCATCCATCCCGATCTCGCTCAGCTCTCCTTGCGCGCGCAGCCGCGCCAGCGCCAGATTCGGCGCCTCGCGCGATGCCACGACGATATGCGTGTTCGCCGGGATCCGGGTCAGAAACCGCTGAAACACCCGCAGATCCTCGGGCTGCAAAAGATGCGCGTCATCCATGAAGAGCGTCACGTCGCGCTCCAGCTCCGCGAGGCAATCGGCGCAGGTCACCAGCTGCTCCTCGGTGGTGACGAAACTCTTGTCCTGTCCGCGTTCGTTCAGGGCATGTTGAAATTCGGGCACGTTATGTGCAAGGCTCGCCGCGATCTGGGTCATGATGTCACTCAGATACCGGTCGAGAGACAGCCAGGCCGTTCTTTCGCCCCGTTCGCTCAGCGACATCCGCCATTGCTGGAGCAGGGTCGTCTTTCCATACCCTGCGGGAGCGCGCACCAGAGACATGCGTTTCCGGCCCGGCATAGGCAGGTTTTGGATCAAACGGGGCCGCGGCACGATGCCGGATCCCAGACGTGGTGGCAACAAAGCCGTCTTTACGACAGTCATATTATCTCCTCCCTTGGCACCACCGGCTCCCATCCGGCGATGATCTTTTTTGTATCTTATTATATATTTTTTACAAGACGCGTACGAACCCCGCCTCGCAACACTGTTGGTCCGCGCCTGATCGCCCTTTTGTTCTCTGGCCTTGGCAAAGCCGGTTGCGATCGAACACCTGACTTGCTTTCCTACCGTGAGACAGGTGTCGAAGCGAGGAGAAGTTCCTAGCCTGACAATATACCGGCTTGACAGGTGTGCGTTCCGTGCAAGATGCCAGTGGCAGTAACGCAGGCGCCGATTTTTACTGACGGGAGAGACGTTTGGCAGTCGTTAAGAAACATTCAGACGCGGATGCTGCCGTCGTATCGGGCCATATCAACGTACCTGACGGGTTCCGGCTCGCCGTGGATCTTGCCGGAAATCCCTGGCAGCACCGCGTGCTTTTTCTGCACGGGGGCGGACAAAGCCGGCGCTCGTGGCACCGGGCGATCCGCAATATGGTCGGCAACGGGTTTTCGGTTTTATCCTATGATCTGCGCGGACATGGCGACAGTGATTGGGCCCCGGACGGCGATTATTCGCTCGATGCCCATGTGCGTGATCTGAAAGCCATCATCGAATCACTGCCGTCGCGCCCCAGCATCGTGGGCGCCGCGTTCGGCGGCCGGGTCGCGCTGGAGGCCACCGCCGCGCTGGGGCCCGATCTTGTGCGAAATCTGGTGCTCGTGGATCTGGCCCCGCGGCTTGATCCGGCCGGCATAGAGCGCGTCAGATCTTTTTTCCGGGTAAGCCGGGATGGGTTCGACAGCATCGAACAGGCCGGTGCGGCACTGGATCAATATGCCGAGCGCAGTATGACGCGGAATTTCTTCAAGCTGCGCGGCCTGCTTCGGATCGGGCCGGATCAGCGGTTCTACTGGCGCTGGGATCCCCGGGTCGGGTCGGATGGGTTTTTCACCCCGCCCGATCTCGAGGCGCGGCTTTCGGAATCGGCGGCCCGGCTGGCTGTGCCGACGCTGCTGGTGCGCGGCACCGACAGCGATCTGGTCACGGATCAGAGCGTCGCGCATTTCCGCGAATGTCAGCCCGCGGCCGAGGTTGTCAGCATTCCGGGCAGCGGACATCTGATGAAGGCGCAGGATCTGAATGTTTATTGCGCGGCGACCCTGGCGTTCCTGAAAGCAAACACCGGCAGGTGATACGCGGCCTATCGGCAGGCAGGTGTGCCGTGGCGAGCGCCGGGTTAGATGCGATGCCGCACCCTCGCGGAACTTCGTTTTCTGCGGCTGACGTGAACCCAATGCAGGAGCCCACATGACAATACCGGATCTTCCAGATGTCGCCGGCTATTCGCTCGACGGTGAGACATACACGATCGAGAGCGACGAAAACCGGGACTTGTGCGAATCCCTGGGCGTTGCCCCCGACCCCGAGGGAAAGGCACACCCGATCTATTATTACATCGCCACTCAGGTCGCCATGGGCGAAACCGTCGCCGGCCTGTGCAACGTCTGCGCCTTCGATATCGAGGACGGCCCGATGATGGGCGGCAGCAACCCGTCGTTCAACGCGCCGCTGATGGTGGGCGAACCCTATCAGGTGCGCGGCCAGATCGACAGCATCGTGCGCAAGGAAAGCCGCAAGCTGGGGATCATGGATATCATGACCTATACGCTGCATCTCGACCGGCTGAACGGCGAACGCATGTGCTCGGCCACGAATTCCTGGATCTTTCCGCGGGGGCAAAAGAATGAAGATTGAAATCGGCGCTGAGCTGCCCGCCTATCGTATCGAAAGCGTAAGCCCCGAGACCATGAAGGTCTGGGCCCCGATCCTGCGCGACCCCAACCCGATCCATCTGGACCGCGAGGTCGTGAAGGCCAAGGGCCTGGGCGAGCGGCTGATCAATCAGGGCCCGATCAACGTGGCCTATGTGATGGATATGCTGATGCGCAATTTCCCGCAGGGGCGGATCGTTTCGATGACCAACCGCTTTGTGGACAATGTCTATGAAGACGACGCGGTCGAAGCCACCGCGACGGTCACCGGCGTTGAGCAGGCCGGAGATGAAACCCGCGTCTCGTGCGATTTCGCGCTGAAGGCCGACGAACGCAGCGTGGTCATTTCGGGCACGGCCGTGGTGGCGGTACCCAATACCTGACAGGTTGAACGGGCCCCGCGCCATGGCAGGGCCCGCCAAATGCCTAGGACGCCGCCAGCGCGGCTTTCAGGGCATCGCGGAAGCTGACGGGCGGACGGCCTGTCAGCTTCTCGACATCCCCGGTGACGATGTCGAACCCGCCCATGGCAAAGCCCTGCTGGATCGCCACAACCGCATTGACGATATCCTCAGGCAACCCGGCCTGCGCCAGCCCGCCGCGCAGGTGCTCTTCGGGGATGGCCATGAAGGTGACCGGCTGGCCAAGCACCTCTGAAATGATGGCGGCACGTTCTGCTCCGCTCAGGCTTTCGGGGCCGCAGGCGGCATAGATCGCCCCGTCGTGCCCCTCGCTTGTCAGGATGCCGGCGGCGGCGGCGGCGACATCGTCGCGCGACACGAAAGCCACCTTGTTTTCCGCAAGCCCGGTCAGCGGTACGCCCGCGCCGGCCGACATCTTGGCCTCGTCCGCCAGGGCCTCGGTATAGTAGTTCATGCGCAGGATCGTCCATTTCGGCGCTGTCTGCATCAGCCGCTGTTCCGACGCGAAGTAGGGCGCCCAGATGTGGGGCTCGGGCATCTTGCGCGTGCCGGTGCCCGAGATCAGCACGATATGGCCCACCCCGGCGGCGACGGCCGCGTCGATCGCGGCGACGTTCTGGCGGGCGCGGACGCCCTCGCGCACATCGGCGCTGGGGATCAGCACAAGCGCGTCCAGACCGGCATAGGCCTCGGACAGGCTTTCGGGTTTGTCATAGTCGCCGAAACGCCCCTGCGCCGGGGCGGCCACGTTTTCAGGGGTGCGCGAGACGCCGATGATCTCGGCCCCTTCGGCGCGCGTGAAAAGTTCGGAAAGCAGGGTTCCGCCAAGATGGCCGCTTGCGCCGCTGACACCGATTTTCATGGGATGTTCCTTTTCATGAAGATAACAATTTGTTCGTAACGATTACATCGTTATTGCCTTTGCCGCACAAGAACGCACAAGAATGTGCGTATCGCCCCCGAACCGACAACGGAGAGACCATGGCCCAGATCACACCGCAGAACGGCCCCGCCGATGGAGCCGAAACCGACTGCCGCGCCTTGGGCCGGGTGCTTGAGCGGATCGGCAACAAGTGGACCGTGATGGTGGTCGGCGTGCTGTCGCAGGGGCCGATGCGGTTCAACGCGATCATGCGCACCGTGGATGGCGTGTCGCACCGGATGCTGACCCTGACCCTGCGCGGGCTGGAGCGCGACGGGCTGGTAACGCGCACGGTCTATCCGACCGTGCCGCCGAAGGTGGAATATGCGCTGACCGAAACCGGCCAGTCGCTGATCGTGCCGCTGAGCGCGCTGGCCCGCTGGGCAGAGCAGAACCGCCCCCGGATCACGGCGGCGCAGGCGCAGTATGACGCCGCGCAGGAAAGGTGAGCCGGGGCAGGTCACGGCGGCCCCGGGTCAGCTTGCCGCGATATCCATGATCAGTTTGGCGGTGCCTTCGGGATCGCCCACCAGCAAGGCGTGATCGCCCGGATGGCTGTGCATGGTCCAGCCCAGCTCTTTTGCGCGGGCGTGCATGGGCACCATCATCGTATGCTCGGCGGCGATGTAATCGACCGGAACGCTGAGTGCTTCGGCGCCGACCTCGACCGGGCAGACGGTGCAACGCAGGGGCATGTCCGACAGGTGATCCAGCAGCCATTCCTGACGCTCGGGCGGCATCAGGAAGGGGTGCTCCTTGGCCATGCCGCGCTGCATCTCGTGCACGCCCGACCCAATGGGGCCCTCGCCTGCGGCCAGCATGGTATCCAGCTTTTCGACCTCGTCCGGGGCCATGCCCAGCAGGGCATTGATCCGCTCGCCGCTGTTGGCAACGATCGCATCCAGATAGATCACGCGCTTGATGCGGTCGGGCTGGGCCTTGACTACACCGGGGGCGACGGTGCCGGAATAGCTGTGCGCGACCAGAACGACGCCTTTCAGGTCTTCGGCCTCAAGCAGGTTGGCGATGTCCTGCACATGCACCGCGTTGGTGATGTCTCGGCTCATCAGGTGCACATGTTCGGCAAAGCCGGTAAAGCTGGGCGTAAAGACCTCGTGGCCCTCGGCGCGCAGCAACTCGCGCACATATCTCCAGGTCCAGCCGCCCATGCCGCCGCCATGCATCAATACGAATGTGGTCATTCTTGCCTCTCCTGATCTGCGGACCCGTCCCCCTGGGGCCGGATCGCGGCAAAGGCTTCGGCGGATTGCGCCTGCCCTGTGCCAAGGTCTCCTCCCGCGTTTTGCGGATCATGCGACGGGCAGGGCGCTGCTTGCCCGCGCGTGGATACCATTGCGTCTATCCGGCGCGCCCTCTCCTGTCGCCCGATAGGCGCGGGCGAAAAAGGGGCTGTTGAAGGGGCCGGGGGCGCGTTTTCGCTCGGCCGGGTGAAAATGGCATTCCGATGGATAGGTGCGAGACAGGCCGCCGGGGCGTCTGTTTCGGGGCACAGTGCACTACCGCCGAGTCGTCGCGCGCCGGTCACGGCGCACCGCGACAGGCGAAACGAACAAACCAAGGGAGATGAGAATGGCACAACTTGACGGCAAAGTGGCGATCGTAACCGGAGGCGGATCGGGCATCGGGGCGGCGGCGGCGCTGCTGATGGCGCAGCGGGGGGCGAAGGTCGCCGTTGTCGGGCGCCGGGTCGAGAGCCTGGAAAATACCGTGGCTGCCATCACCGGGGCAGGGGGCGAGGCGCTGGCCGTGCCCGCCGATCTTGAGCAGGAAGAGACGGTGGCCACCATGGCCGCGACGGTGGCCGAGAAATTCGGCAAGATCGACGTGCTGGCATCGAACGCGGCGATGACCGATCCGGGGTTCATGGCGCAGGACGCGATGATCACCGATATGGAGGCCGCGACCTGGGACAAGACCATGGCGGTGAACCTGCGCGGCGCGATGTACTGCTGCAAGCACGTGATCCCGCACATGATTCAGGCCGGTGGCGGCTCGATCGTCTTTTCCAGCTCGGGCAAGGGGTTGCAGGGCGATCTGACCAACCCGGCCTATGGCACGTCGAAGGCGGGGCTGAACAACCTGATGCGCTATATCGCGACTCAATACGGCAAGCAGGGCATCCGGGCCAACGCCGCCGTGATCGGCCTCGTGATGACCGAGGCGCTGAAGGTCGGTATGCCCGAAGAGGCGCGCAAGATGATCGAGGAGCACCACCTGACCCCCTTCATCGGCACACCCGAGCAGGTGGGCGAGGTCATCGCCTTCCTGGCCTCGGACGCCGCAGGGTTCGTCACTGGCGCGGCCGTGCCCGTGGATGGCGGGTTCACCGCGCATTCGCCGATCTTCGCGGATATGATGCGGATGTTCGCCGCAGATCAGCCCGAGGGCTGAACGAAGAAGGGGCGGGTCAACGACCCGCCCTTTTCCATTCGATATTGCTTGCCGTCAGAAGGTGAAGCCAATTGCCGCGATAAAGCCGTAATCGACGTCGATGCGATTTTCGACATAGGCGTCTGTCACCACCTTGAACGACGCGGCCATGCGCTTTTTCGGGAAACTGCGCGTGAACACGATGCCGGGCTGCACAAGCGTGAACTTGTTGCCGTTCTGGAACGAGGCTTTGACGAGCGGGTTTTCGGAATCATCGTCGGTGATCTGCTTCGCCACGGTCAGGCTTGGACCGATCTGCCAATTGCCGAACCGCTGGGAAACCGATGCGTCCAGACCGATGACATCGCCACTCTGATATCCGGTGTCGTCGTTCTTGGTCGAGATGTTGTAGGACAGGCGCGCGCTGAACTCGGTGCCATCCGCCCACCAGGGACCGGTCTGATAGGTCATGTCCACATGTGGGATGATGATGGTCGTGTTACTGCTGGTTTGCGAGTTCCGGTCCGCGTCGTAGTTCCCCGTGGGTAGGTTGAAGGCCAGACCGGCAGAGATGCTCAGGCCATAGCGCATGGTCCACGTGCTCGGGTCGGCCGACGGCGGCTTTGCCCCTTTGAGCCCCAGGTACTTGCCCCAGAAGATCGGCTCGAAATAGGAATCGTGGAAAGCGAATGTGCTGTCGCCCGAACCATTAGTCGAGAGCTCGTTGTTGGAGAAAGACGAAGACCAGATCGACGCCCAGCGACCACCAAAAAGCTCTCGGTCCCAGACCTTGATGAGGGAGAAGTTGTAAAGCGTGACCGTTAGGTCGAATTCGTCCACATAGGGGCTGGGTTCATCGTCAAGACCGGATAGTTGCGGCGCACTGACCGTCACATATCGCAACCGGCCATAGGTGCCGGGCGGCGGAATAAGCGAGGCGCGTTGGTCTACACCGCCGATGGGGCCGTAAAACTGCCCGCCTTCGGTTGCGTGAACGATCTGACCGGTGCCCGCGATCAGAGCGCAAGATAGCGCGGCTGCCAATTTTATTGCTGTCTTCAACTTCTCTCTCCTCCCAGTGAGATGGTTATGGGTGTTTTGCTTCTTCTCCCATTCCACGGATTATGACGCGCGGCGCGACGATCTGAACCTTTCGAAAGGTAGGTCGCGGATAGAAGCGACTATTTATTATGATTGATTACAGTCTTTTAGGCACAAGTCAGCGCGCCAAACCGCGGCGGAATACGTCGCGGTTCAGCAGGCTCTAACTTAGTTCAGCGTTGCGCGTAGCGGGTCAGAAAGCGACGTTTGCACGCCCCTTGGTGTCCAACATCACGCGCGCCTCGTCCGGCGTTGCGATCTCGAGCGACAGTTCTTCCAGGATATGGCGGATCTTGGCGACCTGCTGGCCATTGCTTTCGGCCAGCTTGCCCTTGGACAGGTACAGGCTGTCTTCCAGCCCGACCCGCACGTTGCCGCCCAGAATCGCGCCCATCGTCACCATCGAGGTCTGGAACCGCCCGGCGGCGAGCACCGACAGCAGGTAGTCCTCGCCGAACAGCCGGTCGGCGGTGGCTTTCATGTGCATCAGATGCTCGGGCTCGGGCTGCAGGCCGCCCAGGATGCCAAAGATGCTCTGCACAAAGAACGGGGCCTTCACCAGCCCGCGGTCGGCCATATGCGCCAGGTTATAAAGATGGCCGACGTCGTAGCACTCGAACTCGAACTTCGTGCCCAGGTCGCCCAGCTCTTTCATGCCCCATTCGATCTGGGCGAAGGTGTTGGACAGGATGAAATCCTCGGTGCGTTCCAGATAGGGCTTTTCCCAGTCGTACTTGAATTCCGGAAAGCGCCTGGCGGCGCCCGAGATGTTGAAGTTGATCGACCCCATGTTCATCGAGGCCAGCTCGGGCGCGGCCCATTTCGCGGCGGCGAACCGATCTTCCAGCGACATGCCAAGCCCGCCGCCGGTGGTGATGTTCACGATCGCATCGGTGCGCTCGGCGATCGAGGGCAGGAACCGCTGATACCCTTCGGGCGTGGCCAGCGGTTCGCCGGTTTCGGGGACGCGCGCGTGCAGGTGCAGGATCGACGCGCCCGCCTGCGCCGCACCCACGGCCTGATCGGCGATCTGCTGCGGCGTGATCGGCAGGTGGGGCGACATGGTGGGAGTATGGATCGATCCCGTGACTGCGCAACTGATGATGACTTTGCTCTGGCGCTTCACTCTCGGGCCTCCTTCGGAGCTGAAATGTGAACGCCGGCCGCGGAACGGCCGGCATCGCTATCGGATCGGCGCGGCCTGTCAGGCCGGGATTTCGATCGGCATGCGCGGGTCCTGCGGCTCGGTCGCGGGATATTCGCCGGCATAGGCGCGGCGCTGCACCTCTTCAATCGAAACGCCGGCGCGGCGCGCAGCCAGCATCTTGGCGGGGTCCACGGCAACGCCGATCGGGTTGGCCGAGAATTCCTTGGACTCCATCATGAAGGCCGCCGATTCGCTCCAGTCGCCGAAGTTGTCGCTTTGCAGTTCGACGCTGTTGCCGTCGGGATCCAGATAGTAGAACGACGTTGTCATGCCGTGATCCAGCGTCATGTGCGGCTTGATGCCCAGCTTGTCCATACGTTCCCAGCTGGCCAGAAGATCGTCGAGCGATTCGTATTCGAAGGCCGAATGGTGCATGCCGCAATGCGTCACCTTCTCGGGATCGTCGCTCAGGCCGGGGGCAGCGATCAGCGCCACACGGTGGTTGGCCTCGTCATTCGACAGCCATGCGCCGCCTTCGAACTGGTGGAGCGGTCGGGTGCCGATCACCTTGCCGTACCAGTCGATCATTTCCTGAAGACGGATCGTCTTGAGGTTCACGTGGTGCATCTTCGGATGAATGATGGTGTCGGTCATTTCTTTCTCCTCCTCTCGGGCCAGCGACACGCCGCCGGCTATCGCTTTTCACATTCGGGCTTACTGGGCGGCCACCGGATTGCTCAGAACCCCGATCCGTTCGATCTCGACTTCGCAGACGTCACCGGGCTTCATCCACAGCTGCGGGTTGCGCGCGATGCCGACGCCCGAGGGCGTGCCGGTGACGATCAGATCGCCGGGTTCCAGCGTCATCGCCTCGCTCAGCAGCGACACAAGCTTGGCCACATCGAAGATCAGGTCGTCCAGAGAGGTGCTTTGCACCACCTCACCGTTCAGGCGCGTTTCCAGCTTGAGGCCCTTGCAGCCCGCGGGCAACTCGTCCGTGGTGACCAGATAGGGGCCGAAGGCGCCGGTATCGTCGAAGGTCTTGCCGATGGTCCACTGATGGGTTTTCAGCTGATAGTCGCGGATCGAGGCGTCGTTGAAAACAGAATAGGCGACCACGTGGTCCAGCGCCTCGGATTCGGGAATGTCGCGCCCGCCCTTGCCGATCACTGCGACCAGTTCGCCTTCATAGTCAAGCTGCTCGGACACGCGCGGCCGGATGATCGGCGCGCCATGGCCGATCAGGCTGGAATTGTAGCGTCCGAAAATCACCGGATACTCGGGCAGTTCCATCCCGCTTTCCTTGGCATGCGCCTTGTAGTTCAGGCCGATGCAGATGATCTTGGGGCATTTCACCAGCGGCGACAGGTATTCGATGGTGCCGGCGTCGATGTCCGGGGCGGAGGCCAGGGCTTTGCCGGCCTCGGTCAGCTTTTCCGGACCCTGTGCAATGATGTCATCCAGAGTGCCGGGATAGCCGGCATCGCCTTCAAAAAGGGCCTTGCAGCCGCCGTTCGTGTCTGCAAGCGCGATGCCTGTTTTCCCGTCTTTGCAAATGGATGCAAACCGCATCGTGGATCCCCTCTGTTCCGTTTTGTTGCGACTCTAAGTCGGGGAAGGGCCTTATGAAGTCAACTAGAAAATATATTTTTGACTGAGTGGCGGATTTTTCTGTAGGGTCGGGGCACGTCACTCAGGGGAACAACCATGTCGAAATATGATGTCGCTTTGCTGGTGGGCAGTTTCCGCACCGGGTCGCTCAACCAGCGGCTGGCTGATTCTATCGTCCGGCTCGCGCCGGACAGCCTGAATTTTCGCCAGCTGCGGATGGATGATCTGCCCTTTTACAATCAGGATATCGAACCGGCGCGAACCGAGGCCGTGAACCGCCTGGCATCGGATCTGGCCAAGGCCGACGCGGTGCTGATCGTGACGCCGGAGTACAACCGCTCGATCCCCGCCGTGTTGAAGAATGCAATCGACTGGGTGTCCAAGCCGGGCGACAAGAACGTCTGGCGTGACATGCCCGTGGCGATGGCGGGCACCTCGCCCGGCGCGATCGGCACGGCCGTGGGCCAGCAGCATCTGCGCCAGGTCCTGTCTGTCCTGCGGGCCCATGTGCTGCCGGGCGAATGCTATATCAGCTTCAAGACCCCCGATCTCATCAGTGAAACAGGCGTGGTCAGCGAGGCATCGACAGAGGCTTTCCTGAAAGAGTTTATCGATCGTTTCGCGGGGTATGTGGCCAAAATGCGAGGCTGATCGCCCGCGATTTCAGCGGCCCGGAAACATGTTCCTTCCCGCAGGGCACGGGCTTGCCAAAAAGTGCACATAAGCGAAAAAAATACATTGCCCTGAGCGCGGGGATCGCTATGGCTCTTGGCCGACTATCGGGTAACGAGGTGGAACATGACGCAAAAGACGCAAGCCGGCCAAGCATATCAGGGGCTGCGCGCCGATATTCTGGCCTGCCGTATTCCACCCTCGGCCAAGATCAAGATCAATGACATCTGCGCGAAATACGAGGTCAGCCTTGGGGCCGCGCGCGAGGCTCTGTCGCGCCTGGTGGCGGACGGCATCGTGCTGATGGAGCCGCAAAAGGGGTTCGCCGTAGCGCCGATCTCACGCAAGGAACTCACCGACCTGACAGAGGCGCGCATCGAGATCGAGTTCCTGTGTCTGGAACAGGCAATCCGGCACGGAGACGTGCATTGGGAAGGCAATATCGTAGCGGCCTTCCACCGGCTCAGCCGTATTTCCGAACAGGATGCGAACGATCAGCAGACGCTCAACCCCGACTGGTCGGTGGCCCATAGCGATTTTCACAACGCGCTGGTGGCCGCCTGCCCCAACCTCTTGTTGCTGCGCCTGCGCGAACAGCTCTACGCCCAGAGCGAGCGCTATCGTCACTGGTCGGTATCGCTGCGCCGCGCGCCGCGCGCCCGCGATGTGGGGCGAGAGCATGAAGCCATCATGAAAGCCACCCTGGCGCGGGATACGGCGGCGGCCCGCTCCGCACTGGCCGCGCATTTCAGCCGCACCACCAGCGATGTTCTGGAGATGACGGAGACGCTGAAACGCGAGATCGCGTAGCCGGGGGGGGGCGGCCGAAACGCGGGCCGGAGCGTTTCCGGCCGGTGGCGAGAAGGACGAAATTGAAGACGACGGCCCTTTGTTCCTTGGGGGAAACGCCGGGGAACCACGTGTTGGCGGGCCAAATCAGTATACGATCTACAGCCCGTGAGGTGTCACATGATGTGCCGCGATACGGGCAGGCATTGGGAGGTGCAGAAGCATGAGGGGAGATCTTCTTAGCAAGATTGCCAATACGGCGGGCCGTGATCCGGAGACCCGGATCATTCGGCCGTCGGATAAAACGCGGAGGGAAGACATGAACAAACCGGCTGAGCCTGGCACGATTCGCGGCAGCGCAATCTCGAGCCCGGAAGAAATCATCGAAGAGGCGCGCAACGGCCGGATGTTCATTCTGGTCGATGACGAGGATCGCGAGAACGAGGGCGATCTGGTCATTCCCGCCCAGATGGCAACACCCGACGCGATCAACTTCATGGCCAAGTACGGCCGCGGCCTGATCTGCCTTGCGATGCCAAGAGAGCGGATCGAGGCGCTGGGCCTCGATCTGATGAGCAAGAAGAACGAAACCCAGTATGAAACCGCCTTTACCGTGTCGATCGAGGCCCGCGAAGGTGTGACAACGGGTATTTCCGCCGCCGACCGGGCCCGCACGATCAATGTGGCGATCGACCCGGGCAAGACGGCCCACGATATCGTGACGCCGGGCCATGTGTTTCCGCTGATTGCGCGGGATGGCGGCGTTCTGGTGCGCGCCGGACATACCGAAGCCGCCGTCGATGTGTCGCGGCTTGCCGGTCTGACCCCTGCGGGCGTGATCTGCGAAATCATGAAGGAAGACGGCACGATGGCGCGGCTCGACGATCTGATCGGGTTTGCCAGAGAGCATAATCTCAAGATCGGCACCATCCGCGACCTGATCGCCTATCGCCGCAAACATGACCGGATCATCGAATTTCTGACCGAACAGACATTCAACAGCCGCTGGGGCGGCGACTGGACGGTCAAGGCCTTTCGCAACCGCGCCGACGGCAGCGAACAGCTCGCGCTGCAAAAGGGCGAGGTTGATCCCGACAAGCCGATGCTGGTGCGGATGCATCAGATCACCCCCTTTGCCGATCTGTTCGCCGAAGTGGGCGAGCGCAGCGATCTGCTGTCACGCTCCATGGAGATGATCGCGCAAGAGGGGGCGGGCGTCGTTGTCGTTCTGAACAAGGTCGGGCAGGACTATATCTCGCGCGCGATCCAGATGCACCGCGGCGAGCGGAACACCCCCGACGATGACATGCGCGACTACGGCGTCGGCGCCCAGATCCTGGCGGAGCTGGACATTCATGAGATGATTCTGCTCACCAACACGCAGCACAGCCTTGTCGGTCTGGATGCCTACGGTCTGACGATTCTGGGTGAACGCCCGATCGACTGATCCTGTCAGGATCACGATCGAGGCCTGCATAGCGCGGAAACAAGACAGGCCCCAGGGGCCCGCAGAGGTGGCCGTGTTTTCTGCGGCCACCTCGCCCGTTCGGGCATCGGAGCGTGCGCCCGGAATTGGAAGCTTCCGGGCGAGGCAGGCCGACGGATGGCCAATATTTGCGCATCATTTGCGCAGCGCCGACTGCACCGTGAATTTCGCGGCAGGGGCCAAACTTCTGCCCGATTTCCCCGTCAGAAATGGAAACAATAGCCCCGCGCAAGATCTGCGCGCCGAAACCGATATCGCTTGCGAACGAGGCCCCCGGACCGATGTGCACAACCTGCGCCATGCTGCGCGCCCACTCCGAACCCTGCCCCTATGATACCGCCAGCGCGGCGATCAACGCCTATGACGACAGCATTGGCCTGACCGAACTCGCCGATGCCGCCGCCGGCAGCCAGACCGCCTATAGCCTTGCCGCCGATCAGGTTTTTCACGGCACCTTGTCCGACAGCGCAGATACCGATTGGGTCGCCGTGACGCTCGTGGCCGGTGAAAGCTATGTCGTCGATCTCTATGGCGAGGGCAGCACCGGCGCGGTGGTCGATCCGCTGCTCAAGATCCACGCCGGAAACGGCAGCCTTCTGCTTCAGAACGACGACAGCGGCGTTAGCGCCAATTCGCAACTTACCTTTACGCCGACAAGCAGCGGCACCTATTATCTGGCGGCGCAAAGCCACTACACCAGCTCGGCCAGCATCAGCGACACCGGCGGATACGCGCTGGCCCTGCGGCAGGTCGCGGCCCCCGACACCGCCGAAATCCTCAGCGCCAGCGATATCGCTGAATATCTGACCACCGGCTATTGGCTGGACGCGGGGCGCATCCCCCATGCGCTCGTCCCCGGACCCGCCAATGTCGTCAGCGTCAACCTGACCGCCCTGTCCGCCGACGGGCAACAGCTCGCCCGTTGGGCGCTTGACGCCTGGGCCGATGTCACCGGCCTGACATTCCAGGAAACCACGGCCGCCGCCGATATCATCTATTCCGAAAGCGGGGCGGGTGGTTTTGCCAGTTCCATGATAAGCGGTACTGAAATCCTGTCGGCCAGCGTCAATATCGGCACCGATATGCTGCAGACCCACGGCACCACGATCGATAGCTACAGCTTTCAGGCCTATATGCACGAAACCGGCCATGCGCTGGGGCTGGGCCACGCGGGCTATTACAATACCGCCGCCGATTATGGCGTCGATAACGAGTATGCCAATGATAGCTGGCAAATGTCGCTGATGTCGTATTTCAGCCAGTCCGACAATACCGATGTCGATGCCAGCAAAGCCTTTGCCGTGACCCCGATGATGGCCGATATCATCGCCGCGCAGGCGATCTATGGCGAAGGAAACGCCCATGCCGGCAACACCCGATATGGACACAACTCCAACGCCGGCGGTTATCTGGAAACACTGTTCGACGTGATTGTTGATGGCGGCAGTTCGCGTTTCGTGGACGGAAACACGCCCGTGGCCGTGACCCTCTACGACAGTGGCGGCATCGACAAGATCGACCTGCGCCCCGACCAGTTCGACCAGAGCGTCGACCTGCGCGCGGGCGGCATTTCCGACGTGATGGGGCTGCGGGGTAATTTGCTGATCGCCGAAGGCACCGTGATCGAAAAATTCATCGCGGGCGCCGGCAATGACCGGGTGCAGGGGAATGGCGCCGCGAACCGGCTGGCCGGGCAGGAGGGGCGCGACAAGCTGCTGGGCGCGGGGGGCAAGGATACGTTGCTGGGCAATGCCGGGCGCGACAAGCTTCTGGGCGGCGCCGGCGGTGATACGCTGAGCGGCGGCAGCCACAATGACAGGCTGAACGGCCAGGCGGGCAACGATACGCTGACCGGCGGCAAGGGGCGCGACGTGTTCATCTTCAACGCCGGCCACGACACGATCACCGATTTCCGCAGCGGCAGGGACAGTATCCTGCTCGATGACGGGTTCTGGACCGCCGATCTGGGTGCGCGCGACGTGGTCGACCATTTTGCCAGCATCGTGGCCGGTGATGCGGTTTTCGCCTTCGACGACGGCAGCACCCTGACCGTGCAGAATGTCGCGGCGCTGGATCAGCTTTACACCGACATCGCCTTTGCCTGAGCCGCCGCGGTAACGTGGCGATCAGTTGGCCACGTTGTTCACCCGCGCGCCGGCGCCAAGGATGTTGCCGAGAATGCGCGAAATCGTATCGATCGTGTTGAGCGGGCTTTCGGATACGTAAACCAGATCATCGGGGTTGACGCCGAACTTGCCCGCGCTGAACAGGCCGTCGGCCGTGGTCAGATCAATGGTGAAGATCACGCGGGTCTCGCGCGGGCCCTGCACCCCGGCGCGGGTGGCGCTTGGGGGATATTCGCGCAGGATCAGAACCCCCTTCGGATCGGCGCGGGCATCCGATACCCCGCCGATCAGCGCCATTGCATCCAGCGCCGTCACGTCGTCTTTCGGAAACGGGACAAGCTGCTCGCGCCCGGCAGCCCCGAGCGCCAGAAAGCGGCGCGGATCTTCCTCGACAATCACCTTGTCACCGCCGCGCAGCGTCGTGTCCAGCGCCGGGTTGGCATAGAGGCGCGACACCGTGGTGACGTAAAGCGTGCCGTTGCGGATCAGCCGGATCAGCGGATTCTGCAGCCCCGACGCCACGCCGCCGCCCATCGCGATCAGGTTGAGCACCGTCATGTCGCGGTCGACAAGCGGATAGCTGCCCGGCGAGGCCACGCCGCCGACCAGATCGACCGAGTTCTGCCGTCCCGTGTCCAGCGAAAGCTGCACCTGGGCCGACGGAATGATCGCCTCCATCTTCTCCTGAACCTGGCTGCGGGCGGTCTCTGGCGTCATGCCGGAAATGCGGATTGCTTCGACATAGGGCACAAAGATGGTGCCGTCGGGCGCCACGGTCATGCCCTCCATCCTTACCGCCTTTTGCTCGGGCGCGGTCAGAAGCGAGTTATCCTCGCTGTCCCAGATCACCAGATTGACCTTGTCGCCGGGGGCGATGATCTGATGCTGCGCACCCTTCTGCCGGGCGATCCAGTCGCCGCGCGGGCCGCTGCCGGTTACCGGCCACAGCGCGGCCTGCGGCAGAAAGGCCCGGCTGACCGGGTAGATCGCATAGCCCGAAAGCGTGTCTTTTTCGGCGCTTTTCAGAATCTCGTTTTCCCGCGCCGCCCCGCGCGGCACATCGCAGCCCGCGACAAGCGCCCCTGCCCCGATCGCCAGAAAATGGCGGCGTCCGATATCTGACATTCACGTCCCCCGACGATATTCCACGGGCATTCCGTTCCGGCCCATGGATTTTGCGTCCGCCGCAAGATACTAAGAGGAACCATCTGGTCAACCGGAATGCTGGTAATGAGTGATCAATATCGCGCCGCGCCGCAGGATGTGCAGACGGTGCTTGTGCTGGGCGCAACCGGGCTGGTCGGGCGCAGTCTTCGGGCGGTCTGGGCCGATCAGCCGCCGGCCAGCATCGCGCCGCTGTGGCAAGGGCGCGGCCCGGCGCCCGAGGGCGTGCGGAACTGGCTGACATGGCGCATTCTGGAACAGGCGCCTCCGGTGCTTGCGCCGCTGGATGCCGTGGTGGTTCTGGCTGGCGTCACCCCGGGCCCCGGTGCCGATTACGCGGCAAACACCGCGCTGGCGCTGGCCGGGATGAAGGCCGCGGCGGCCGCGGGCGCGCGGCATGTGTTCCTGTGTTCATCTCAGGCCGTCTACGCGCCCTCCGCCGCCCCGCTGAGCGAGGATAGCGCGCTGGGCCCCACCAATCCCTATGGCGCCGCCAAGGCCGCGATGGAGGCGGCGGCGGCGCAGGCCGAACAGGCGGGCACGGGCGTCACCTGCCTGCGGATCGGCAATATCGCCGGGTCGGATCTGCTGGGAAAGGCCGCCGCCACCGGCAAGCCCGTCGTGCTCGACCAGTTCGCCGACGGGCGCGGGCCCGAACGCTCCTACATGGGTGCGGGCGGTTTCGCGCGGGTGCTGGCGACGCTTCTGGCCCATGCGCGCGCCGGCACCCCGCTGCCCTTCACCCTCAACGTCGCGGGGCCGCGCCCGGTGGCCATGGAACAGCTTCTGGCCGCGTGGGGCCGCGACTGGCGCTGGAGCCCCGCCCCGCCCGAGGCGCGGCAGTCGGTGACGCTGGATGTCACCCGCCTTTCGCGGTTACACCGGTTCACCGAGGCTGACAGCGATCCGGCCACCATGGCCGCGGAATGGCAAAGATACGGGCAGGGATGACCATGGCGAAACGGCTTTTTGACATCGCTCTGGCGCTTGTTCTCGGCATCCTGATGGCCCCGTTTCTGGCCGTGCTTCTGGTGGCGATGTGGGCGCTGGACGGGCGGCCGTTGTTCTATACCTCCGAGCGGATGAAGGGCGTCGACCGGCCCTTCCGCCTGTGGAAGCTGCGCACGATGAAGCCTGATCTTGCCGACAGTGGCGTATCGGGCGGCGACAAGGCGCACCGGGTAACACGCATGGGCCACGTGCTGCGCCGGTTTCGGCTGGACGAGATCCCGCAGCTCTGGAACGTGCTGAAGGGTGACATGAGCTTTGTCGGCCCGCGCCCGCCGCTGCGGCTTTATGTAGAGCGGTTTCCGGCGCTCTATGGCGAGGTTCTGCGCAGCCGCCCCGGCATCACCGGGCTGGCGACGTTGGTCTATCACAGCCATGAAGAGCGGCTTCTGGCCCGCTGCAAGACCGCCGAGGACACCGACGCCGTCTATTCCCGTGCCTGCGTGCCGCGCAAGGCCCGGCTGGATCTGATCTATCAGAAACATCAGTCGCTTTGCGGCGATATCGCCCTGCTGTGGCAAACGGCGGCCCGCATGGTGCGGCGGCGATAGCCGGGCGGCCTGCCTGCTTTGGCGCCAGCGGTGCAGAATCGCCCGGCAAGCATGGGGTTTCACCGGCCGGACCGGGCCGTAGGTTCAGCAAAAAGCAGCATGAGACCTGTGCCAAAAGCGGCTGATCTGCATCAGAAATTTACGAGAATCGGCGAAAAACACCCTATTTTGCAGATGCAGCAATTCTAGGCTTGCCGCCCTCGGAGAGCTTGCCTAAGAATTAAGCAATTAATATGGGACATCGGCTGCCGTGCTAAAGCTCGTAAACTCCCTGTCGCGCTCTCAGAAATGGGCGTTCTTGCTGTGTGTTGACCTGGTTCTGGTTCTGGTCGCGCAGCTTCTGACGTTGACTGCGTTCAGCAATTCCCCCCCATCCCTGGCGATGCTCAGTGATATTTCGCTTCTGATCGCGTTTCAGATCCTCGCGGGCATCCCGATAGCGATGTGGCTGGGCATTCCGAAGATTCAGCTCAAGGCCTATGAAACCCGTGCATTGGGCAAGACGGCGATCTTTGGTGTGCTTCTGGTGGTGGTCAACGTCGCGCTGGGCCGGATCAGCCATCAGAATATTCCGCTGGGCAACAGCCTTGTGTTCGGGCTGATCTTCGTGGTCCTGTCGGCCAGCAGCAAGATGGTGATGCTTCAGGCGCTTCTGGCGCTGCACCGCCGCGCCCAGCCGCGCTGCCGGGTTCTGATCTATGGTGCGGGCACCACCGGGATGCAGCTTGCCTCGGCGCTGAAAACCCATGAATGGATCGAGGTGGTGGCCTTCGTCGATGACAATCCGGCGATGCAATCCATGACCGTTGCGGGTCTGCCGGTGCTGCGGCCGGTGAAGATCAAGTCGATCATCGAGGAAAAGGAAATCAACCGCGTTCTGCTGGCCATGCCGTCACTCTCGCCGCCGAAACTGGCGCAGATCGTGCGCAAGATGCAGAAACTCGGGGTCGAGGTTCAGGTGCTGCCGTCCTTTGCGCAGCTGGTCGGGGAAGAGGCGCTGGTCGACAAGCTGACCCCGGTCGTGCCCGCCAATTTTCTGGGCCGCGCCCAGCTTGACCGCCAGTTCGGCACCGGCGGGCGCACCTATCGCGGCAAGACCATCCTGGTGTCCGGGGCCGGTGGCTCCATCGGGTCGGAGCTGTGCCGGCAGCTCTTGCTGTGCCGCCCGGCGCGGCTGGTTCTGTTCGAGATGAGCGAGGCGGCGCTTTATACCGTCGACATGGAACTGCGCACTCTGACCGAAGACAGCAAGACAGAGATCACCCCGGTTCTGGGCTCGACGACCGATCCGCGCATGGCGCGCAAGGTGCTGGGCGAATACCGCCCGGATGCAGTGTTTCACGCCGCCGCCTATAAGCACGTGCCGCTGGTCGAGGCGAACCCGCTGGCCGGGCTGGCCAACAACGTGCTGGGCACGCGCACCATCGCCGAAGCGGCGCGCGAGGCCGGGGTGGACCGGTTCATCCTGATTTCATCGGACAAGGCGGTGCGGCCCACCAATGTCATGGGCGCGTCCAAGCGGCTGGCGGAACTGGTGGTGCAGGATCTGGCCATGCGCTCGGACAGCACATCTTTTTCGATGGTGCGGTTCGGCAATGTCATAGGCTCTTCCGGGTCGGTGGTTCCGCTGTTTCACGATCAGATTTCCAAGGGCGGCCCGGTGACACTCACGCATGAGGATGTCACCCGCTATTTCATGACCATCCGCGAGGCGGTGCAACTGGTGCTGCTGGCCGGGTCGTTCGAGCGGGGCAGGGGCGAAGGCGGCGATGTCTTCGTTCTGGACATGGGCAAGCCGGTAAAGATCCGCGACCTCGCGCTGCAGATGATCGAGGCGTCGGGCTATACCCTGCGCGACAAGAACAACCCGGATGGCGATATCGAAATCGTCTCGATCGGTCTGCGCCCCGGCGAAAAGATGCATGAAGAACTGTTGATCGGCGAAGGGCTTTTGACCACGCCGCACCCCAAGATCCTGCGGGCGAAAGAGGCCTGGCTTTCCGAGATCGAAGTGGCCGGCGCCCTGCGCGCCCTGCGCCAGGCGGTGGCCGCCGGCGATGAGGGGGCCGCGCGTGAAGTGGTGTCGCGCTGGGTCGAGGGCTATGTGCCGCCGGACGCGGCGCGTGGGTCCTGAGCATCACTGAGGCGCAAAAAATCAAAAAAACCCAAGGCGAAATCGTGCGCAGGCCCCGGCGGGGTTGAATGACGCCGGGGAATTGGCAAGCGTGGCGCAGGGAACGAGGGCGGTGATGACGACACTAGAACAGACCGGTGCCGGGCGCCGGCGCTTTGCCCGGGGAGGGGCGCTGTTGATCGCCGCGCTGGCGCTGCCGCGCGAAACGCTGGCCGACACGCCGCCGGCGGGGCGCCCGACGCTCAACTTCTACGGCGTGACCGGCCTGATCGACATGCCCACGGCCCAGAGCCAGCCGGACGGCCAGCTCTCGCTCACAGTGTCGAATTTCGCCGGGCTGACGCGCACCACGCTGACCTTCCAGATCTCTTCCCGGCTTTCGGGCAGCTTTCGCTATACCGGCACCAAGGATCTGAACTATGCCGGTTTCCGTGACTACTATGACCGCAGCTTCGATGCCCGGTACCGGCTGCTCGACGAAGGCCGCTATCTGCCCGATTTCACCGTGGGCCTGCAGGATTTCGCCGGCACGGGTGTGTCCTCGGCCGAGTATCTGGTGGCGACAAAACACCTGCGGCCGAACCTCACGGTGACGGCCGGCCTGGGCTGGGGGCGGCTGGGAACCTATGAATCCTTCGGCTCTCCGTTTGGCGACCGGCCACGGATCGAGGAGGATACCGGCGGCGATCTCAACGCGGATCTGTTCTTCCGTGGCCCGGCCGCCCCCTTCGCCGGGGTCGAATGGCAGCCGACCGACCGGCTTGGCCTGAAGGCCGAATATTCTTCCGATGCCTACACGCTCGAAACCCGGCAGAAGGTTTTCGAGCACAAGAGCCCGTGGAATTTCGGCATGGAATATCAGGCGTCGGAATACTGGCGCGTCGGGGCCTATTACCTCTACGGCTCCGAGATCGGGATCAATGCGCAGTTTTCGTTCAACCCCAGGAACCGCCCCGGCGGCGGCGATTTCGGGGTGGCGACCTATCCGGTTCAGCCACGGCCCGATCGCGCCACCAACCCTGACGCATGGACCGAGGAATGGGTGCTGCAACCGGATGGAAGCGAGATTTTGCGGGCCAATACCGCCGCGCTGCTGAACGAGGCAGGCCTGACGCTGGAGGCGATGGCGGTGTCGGCCGACCGGGTTCAGCTCTGGCTGCGCAACTTGCGCTATGACAATAACGCAGAGGCCATCGGCCGCGCCGCCCGCATCCTGACCCGTACCATGCCGCCCTCTGTCGAGACTTTCGAGATCGTGCCGGTGGAGCAGGGCATTCCCGCCGCGAAGGTCACGCTGCGGCGCACCGATGTCGAAACGCTGGAAAACGCGCCGAACGGCGCCGCGCGGCTGCGCAGCGTCGCGGATATTTCCGCCGCACATCCGACCCCGCCCGAGCTTGAGCGCGCCGATGAACTCTACCCCCGGTTCAACTGGTCGCTGAACCCCTATCTGCAACAGGAGCTGTTCGACCCTGCCGAACCCTATCGCGCCGACTTGAGCCTGCGGCTTTCCGCAGAGTATGAATTCGCGCCGGGGCTTGCCCTGTCGGGGTCGCTGACCAAGCGGCTGTTCGGAACTCTGGATGAGTTCGAGCGGCCGAACAATTCCGTCCTGCCCCATGTGCGCACCGAAACCCCCAGATACGTCCGCGACGGGGATCCGGGTATCGAGACCCTGACGATGGCATGGTATTCGCACCCCGCCCGCGATCTCTATGGCCGGGTGACGGCGGGATATCTGGAGCGGATGTTCGGCGGCGTGTCGGCGGAGCTTTTGTGGAAACCGGTGAACAGCCGTCTGGGCCTGGGGGCAGAGGTGAACCGGACCAGACAGCGCGATTTCGACGGCATGTTCGGCTTTCAGGATTATGAGATCACGACGGGCCATCTCTCTGCCTATTACGATTTCGGCAGTGGCTATCAGGCGCAGGTGGATGCCGGGCGCTATCTGGCCGGCGACTGGGGCTCGACCCTGACGCTCGAGCGTGTGTTCGCCAATGGCTGGCGGGTCGGCGGCTTTGCCACGCTTACCGATGTCTCGGCCGAGGAATTCGGCGAAGGCTCGTTCGACAAGGGGATCTTCATGGTGATCCCGATGTCCTGGCTGACGGGCAAGCCATCGCGCGCGGCCTTCTCGAATACGGTGCGACCGATCACGCGCGACGGCGGCGCGCGGCTGGCCGTGAACGGGCGGCTTTTCGGGCTGGTGAACGGCTACCACCGGGAGCGGCTCGATACGCAATGGGGGAAAGTGTGGCGATGAGACACCGCTGGTTTGTCATTCCGCTTGCCCTGGGCCTAGCCGGTCTTGCCGGCTGTTCATCCGACGGCAACCGCAGAGAGCATCCGGTGCTGCTGGCGCTGGATGCGTTGAAACAGCGCGTGGACGAGCATGGTGCCGCCCCGCCGCCGGCCCTGACCCGCGATATGATCGAACCGATTCAGGTGCCGCTGTATCTGGCCCGTCTGGAAAGCCGGGGTGCCCAGGCCCTGCTGTTCCCGATCGGCGAAAACGGGGCTGACGTCACTTGGGTAACCGCCGACCAGATCACCGTGATCATTCGGGACGGCGTCCTGCGCGCCACGCGCGGGCTGGGCGAAGATCTGATGTCTGCCAGCACACCTGACAGCGCCGAAATCGCTGCCGCGGCCGGGGTCACGCAGCGCGAATATTATCACATCGGCCCTGATGAGCAGACGATCCGGCGGAAATACACCTGCGATCTGAGCGATTTGGGGGCGGAGGATATCGTGCTGCTCGGGCACCACTACAACGCCCGCCATATCAGCGAATCCTGCCACGGGGCCGGGCAGAGCTTTGTTAACGACTACTGGTTCGATGCCGGCGGGCAGATGCGAAAATCTGTGCAATGGGTCAGCGAGACTGTGGGTTTTTTGGAACTGCAGAAACTAAAAGATTAATTCGAGGAATAGAAACTTTTGCAGTCGCAGCAAATGTGCTACCTACAGTCACAGAGTTCAATTGATTTCACGGAGTACGACATGAAGAAAGTTCTCGTACCGGCTTTCGCTTGCCTCGCCTTGGCAACGGCTCCTGCGTTCGCTGCAGAGCAGATTGTTTCCCAGGCGCAGACAGAGACCACGGTGGTCGCAACCCCCGGTGCCCCCAACGGGGCGCTTGTTGGTGGTCTTAGCACCGGCGCAATCGCTGCGGGTGTTGGCGCGCTCTTGCTTGTTGCCATTGTCGCCGATGACGACAGCAGCAGCAGCACGACTACCACGACTACCACCACAACAACCACGACCAAGTAAGCACTCGGTCATCTGCTGTGAAGATGGGCCTGTCAGGGCCCATCTTTTGTGCTGCGTAACCCTCAGCGCTTCGGCGGGCCCCGTATGGCGCCGGAATGGAAACAGTTGACGTTACGTAGGCCTGTATCTGCCCCGCGCCGATACGTGGCCGCACAGGGTAAAGATCTTTCTTCGATTGATTCGTTTGCCCGGGCTCACCCCCCCAAATCCGATTTTTCAGGCTGGGCAGAAAAGCTCCTTTCGGCGCGGAATTTTTCGCCAAGGGCTTGTCGAACTCCCGTCAATCACTGATAAGTGAGAGCGTTCGTGGGACTGATTTATGACAAGAAATGATGATTAAAACAGTTCTTCCCGACAATGAATCAGGCGCCCGGCTTTGGCCCGATTTTCGGAAAAGCCACCATGGCCCGCCTGCGCGGCGGATAGTGGCGCATTCCCGGAAATTCGCCTTTGCGCCGCGGCTGAAAAGGGCCGGCGCCACCGCCACGGAGGGCGGCGCTTGAACTCGGGCGTGAAACCCGACGGGCCGGCAAAAGGCCATGGTCCGGGCACCGCTGCCGCGACCTTGCCGGAATTTTCCCCTGTCCTGAGAGCCCTGAATGCTGTTCTGACGACAGGGCGCGCGCAAGCCGTCGGCGGAACCGCGCCGGCCTCGCGTCCCGTTCACTTCCATGCCGGCGTGGTGCTGGTATCTGGGTAAAAGACAGACGGTCCCAGGTCTGACAGAAATGAGGAGCTAACATATGTCATCGGGCAAACTCTTGATGGTTGGGGCCGGTCTGTCCGGCGCCGTGATCGGCCGCTATCTGGCCGAACAAGGCTATGACATCTCCATCGTCGATGCCCGCGACCACATCGCCGGTAATTGCTATTCAAAGCGTGATGCGGATACCGGCGTGATGGTGCATGTCTATGGGCCCCACATCTTTCACACCGATGATGAAGAGGTGTGGAACTACGTGAACGGGTTCGAAACGTTCATGCCCTACAAGAACCGCGTCAAGACGACCTCTGGCGGTGCGGTTTATTCGCTGCCCGTCAACCTGCATACGATCAACCAGTTCTATGGCAAGACAATGCGCCCGGATGAGGCCCGCGCCTTTATCGAAGAGCAGGCCGATACCACGATCACCGAACCGCAGACGTTCGAAGATCAGGCGCTGCGCTTTGTCGGGCCGGATCTGTATAAGGCCTTCTTCAAGGGCTACACGCAAAAGCAGTGGGGCTGCTCGCCCACCGAACTCCCGGCCTCGATCCTCAAGCGGCTGCCGGTGCGCTTCAACTATGACGATAATTATTTCTTCCACCGGTTTCAGGGCATGCCGGAAAACGGATACACCGTGATGGTGGAGCGCATTCTCGACCATCCCAATATCACCGTACATCTGAACACCCGCTTCACCCGCGATCAGGCGGCCGAATATGACCATGTGTTCTATTCGGGGCCGCTGGATGGCTGGTTCGATTTCGATCTCGGCCGCCTGGGCTATCGCACGCTGGATTTCGAGCGCTTCACCTTCGAGGGCGATTATCAGGGCTGCGCCGTGATGAACTATGGTGAGGAAGAGGTGCCCTTCACCCGCATCACCGAGCACAAGCATTTCGCGCCCTGGGAAAGCCACGAGGGGTCGGTCTGTTACCGAGAGTTCTCGCGCGCCGCAGAGCCGGACGACATTCCGTATTACCCGATCCGCCAGGTGAAGGAGAAAGAGCTGCTGGGCCGCTATGTCGAGCGCGCCGCGCAAACCGACGGCGTGACCTTTGTTGGCCGGCTGGGCACCTATCGTTACCTCGATATGGACGTCACCATCCGCGAGGCGCTGGATACCGCCCGCGCCTTCCTTGACGCGCGTGAGGCCGGCACGAAAATGCCCGCCTTCGCCGTGCAGCCGCTCTGAGGCCGGGGGGATGACACTGCGCATAGCCGCTGTTGTGGTAACCTATAACCGGCGTGACCAGATCGGGGTGACGCTGCCGCGGCTGCTGGGCGAGCAGGTGGATCATGTGATCGTAGTCGACAACGGCTCTACCGATGGCACGCGCGAATGGCTGGCCGGGGTCGATGACCCGCGGCTCGTGCTGCTGCTGCCGGGTGAAAACCTTGGCGGCGCCGGCGGCTTTGAACAGGGGATGCGCCTGGCGGTAGAGCGGTTTGACCCCGACTGGATCGTGGTGCTGGATGATGATGCCCGCCCCGAACCCGGCGCGATGACCGCGTTCCGGCAGCTTTCGCTCGAGGGCTGGGATGCGGTGGCCGCGGCGGTGCGCCAGCCTGACGGGCAGGTCTGTGACATGAACCGGCCGGTGCTGAACCCGTTTCAGCACCGCAACGTGTTTCTGCGCACCATGCTGGGCGGCGGGCGGCCGGCGTTTCACCTCGACAACGCCGCCTTCGCCGATACCACGCTGCGCCCGGTCGACGGGGCGTCTTTCGTCGGGCTGTTCCTGTCGCGCGGGGCGATTGCCAAGGCGGGCTATCCCGATGGCCGGCTGTTCATCTATGCCGAAGACGGGATTTACACGCTGGGCCTGACCCAGGCCGGGGGGCGGATGGCCTTTTCATCCGAGGTTCGGTTCGAACATGATTGTTCTACCTTTGCCGGCGCGCGGGGCGGGTTCACGCCGGTGTGGAAGACCTATTACTACTACCGCAACCTGATGTTCCTCTACCGGCTGGCGGCGGGCTGGCTGTTCTGGCCGGCGCTGATCATCGTTGTGCCCAAATGGGTGCTGAAGGGCCGGCTTCAGGGAGAGGAAGACCGGGGCACCTATTACCGCCTGCTGTGGGATGCCGTGCGTGACGGGCTGCTGGGCCGCCGGGCGCGGCAATGCCGGATCGAGCACGGCAGATAGCGGCTCAGGCGCCGCTTTCCGCCTTTGCATCCTCAAGCAGCTTGCGCCGCCGCAGCCCTCGGAAATGCGGCGGCCATTTTTCCGGCTCCATGGTCAGGATCTGCGCTGTCAGCGCGCTCCACGCACGGATCATACGCAGGCTGTCGGGCGTGAAATGCGCCTCGGCCTTTGTCGACATCGGTGTATCGACAGCCTTTTCCACAGACGCCTCCAGCGCCTTGCTCATCAGGCCGGAGGGGAAAAACATCGCATCCAGCTTTTGCGCGTCGTCGCGATAGGTGCTGACGATGTCCTCGGCCAAGGCGCGGTGCAGCCGCAGCTTGGTGCGGGTTTCCCCGATGGCGGGCGGGGGCAATACGCGAGAGAAATGGGCGCTTGCGGCATGGTAGACGCCATGCGGCAGATCGCGCTTCTTGAAGGCCAGGTTGAGCTCCCGAAGCACGGAGAGCTCTTCCAAAGACGGAGACTCATTCGCCGTGCCCAGCCCGGTAAGTTCGAAAGGGGCCCCGTTGAGAATGGTGTGAAGGAAATCCTTCACCACATCGCCTTCGTGCAATTCGCTGCGGATCATCGGCCGCAGGATAAAACGATCTCCGAACGCATCGCGCCAGGCGGCGAAGCGTGGCGTATACATGAACCGCCCCTTGTCGGACATTCGTTTGTGGAAGTGATCCATCTGACGAAAGAAGAGGCCGGTTTTTGTACGTTGAGAGAAGGCAGAGACGAACCGATCAGCGTGGGGGCGTACATAGGCGACGACCAGCGCTTCTTCGGCATAGTCCGAGAAGTATTTCTCCAGCGCGGCTTTGAAGGTTTCGGGAGGGACATTTTCAAAATGCTCGGCCGAAATAACGGCCAGATCGGCATCCACCTTGTCGACCCAGGAAGAGGTTGCCTTGAATCTGTTTTTCGCGCGGCTTTTCTCCTCCGGCACGTACAGAGAGCGGGCCAGCGGAATTTGTGCCATGCTGTCCGGATAGGCGGTTTTAACCGTGGGACAATCATAGCCACCAGTGAAAAGCACCTGCTGAATCGATGAAGAGCCGGTCTTTGCATCACCAATGTGAAAAACAAGCTTCTTCGCCGGCGCATTGCCCTTATTTTGATCGCGGAATCGGGGAAATTTCATTTTGCCATGCCGCCGGCCAGTTGCTTTCGTTTCGTTGCCAGTTTTGTCGCCTGTGCCGCCCTAAAATGCGCAGGTATTCCTTCAGGACTCAGTTTCAGCATATCGGCAATCAAGTTTGACCAGCCGCGAATATAGCGCAGATCGTCCTTTGAAAAATGGTCTTCGGCGTTGAACGACTGGGGTTCATCCACTGCCTTTGCCCCGGCCTCAAGCAAAGCGTCAGACAGCGGCGTGCCCTCGAAGAACGCACTGTCCATCTGCGCGGCATCCTCTCGGTAGGTCTCAATGACATCAGGAACCAACGCGCGGTGCAGCCGCAACCGGGTGCTTTCTTTGCGGGGCATCTCGGTCAGCAGCTTGGCGAAGTTCCAGCCGACCGCCTTTCGCGCCGGGATCAGTTTCTTGTGCATCTTCATATTGCGGACCAGCAGATGAAATTCCCGCAGCATGGCAAGATCTTCAAGGCTGAGCGATTCATTGCTGCCCTGATCGCCGTTCATGGTGAAATCCGTATGGCCCAGAACGAAGCTGAGGAAATCCTGAACCACATCCTGCTGATAAAGTCTGTCGCGGCTCATCAGCCGCAATTCGAATGCGGGGCCAAAGGCTTCGCGCCATTTGGAAAAGCGGGGGTAGTATTGAAAATTGCCGGCGCTCTTGGTCCGCTCATGCAACTCATCAAGGCTTCCGGTGAAAAAGCCCTGTTTCAGACGCTCCGCATAAGCGGAAACCAGACGATCGGCATGGGGCCGCACATAGGCGATCACGCGGACATTGTTTCCATAAGTGGGCAGATAGGTTTTGATCGCCGATTTCACGTCAGCGGGATCGGCATGTTCGAAGGTTTCCGCCGAGATTACGGCGATATCTGCGTTCGAGGCGGCGATCCGCCCAGCAAGTTTGAGCATCCGGGCTGATTTTTCGCCTTTATGTGCATCGTCGTAAAACGTCTTGCTGAGCGGGATGTCGTTCAGGCGCGCAGGATAGACGACCGAGGGCCCCGCGCAGGTCCAGTTCTGCATCGCCAGCGCATCCTGAATCGAGGTCGAGCCGGTTTTGGGATCACCTATGTGAAAAACAAGGGATTTTACCAATTTCTGCCCTTTCGTGTCAGAGGTGAGGTTCAGGCCGCCTTGTCCGTCGGCTCGGCATATAATGTCTTTTCCCAAAAGCTTTTTGACGTCATCTGCGGGTATTGCGTGCGATAGGCTGCCTTCAGCTCTTTATAGTCGCGCAGGAACCGGCGCGTCGTGCCCATAAGCCGCCAGGCGAAGCCAAAGAAACGGCGCTTGGACTGTTTGACCATATAGGCTTTGTCGCGGGTGGCGTTCAGATAGGTGATCTGCTGCGCGCCCCATGTCGGGTGCAGGGTGCCACGCTCGCCCATGCCCACCACGATCCGGTCGGCGCGGCGGTTCCAGAACGGCAGAAGATGGCCGTTCAGGCTGTAGACGAAAAGCCGCATCCAGCCCCGGCCGCGGCGAAGCGTGTAGCGCCGCCGCTCGGTCAGGTCGAAATCATCGGCCGGGCGCCAGGTTTCGACGTCGGTCATCGCCTTGATGCGGCCGCGCCGCTCGGCCATGTCGGCGTTGCTGGCAAAGAATTCCGGGCCGCGCATCACGTCCTGCCAAGACAAAAGCTGCGCCTCGGCGGTTTCATAGTGAAACCGCACCAAGCTGCGCATGATGAACCGCAGCGCTACCTTGGCAGTGCCGACCCGGCCCAGATCGAGCGTGTCGAAGATCAGGTGGTGCAGCAGGTGGTTGCGCAGATCGAGATACAGGGTCAGTGGCGATTCCTTTTCCGAGAAATCATCCTGAAACGACACGACCCCGTTCAGCGTGGTGATGCGAAACCCGTTGGCCAGCGAAAAGCTGATGTCATCGCCACGCACGAAGAAGGGGAAGGGGTGGTGCTTTGCCTGATCGATGCGGAACGCGAAGAACCACCAGCCGCCGTAAAGCGTCGGATAGGCCTTGCGGTGGGCCGGGCCGGTGGTCGCAAGCTCCATCCCCACGACCTCTTCCAGGCGGCGCAGATCGGCGCCGCAGAACAGCGGGTGGCAGGATTTTTCGAACCAGGCGCCGTTTTCCCACATCGCCCATTTATGGGTGTTGTTGATCATCGCCCCGGCGACGGCGGTGTCGGGGTGTTCGGTCAGGGCCAGAAAGGCATAGGTGCGGTGCAGGTTTTCCATGTGGAAGGCGGCATCGTCATCCATGAACAAGCAATGGGTAAACCCGGCCTGCGACGCCTCCAGCAGGCCACGGGCAAAGCCGCCGGCCCCGCCCAGGTTCTTGTTGGTGATCGGGGTGATGTTGGATGTGGCCGCGATATCGGCGCTGGCACCATTGTCGACGACAAAGGCGTGGATGCCGGCGCCAAAGGGCGATGACTTTATGAACGCGTCCAGTCGCGCCACGGTTTCGCGCACCGCCTCTTCGCGTTTGAACGTGGTGATGCTGACGGCGAGCCGGGGCAGATGCTTGGGCTGTTTGTCCGTCTTGAAGCCGCCGCCGGTGACGGTGGCCGCGGCTTCGGCGGCCTTGACCTCGGCGAAAATAACGCCGCGTTCAGAGAGCGCGGCATAATGCGAAAGGTCGGCCAGGCTTTCCTGTTCCGGATCGAGTGTCAGGATCTCGCAGTAGAGAATCTCCCACGACCGGTCGGGGATGGCGAGAAACAGCTTCACCTCGACCTTGCCGGTGCCGGTGAGCGCGAAGAACAGCCCGTCAAGCGCGCCGGCCTCATGCCATTTGCCCAGGCTGAAAGAGTTGAAATAGGTGCCCAGCCGCGCCTTGCCGCCGGGGGCAAGATGCAGTGCCGGCTCCGAAAGGCTGACGGCGGCGCCATCATTCAGGTGAAAATAAAGATCGAACTCCGTGCAAATATCCCGTTCCGGGAACAGCAGGTTCTGAAGGGTGATCACTTGGACGTCTCCGGGGATCGGGCAGGGGGCTTGGCTTCGCGTTTCTTGTATTCGCTGATCAGCTCACGCACCAAGGGGGTCACGAATTCCTGCATCAGCTCGTAGCTGTCGGCGGGCAGGTTCATGGATGCGACCGGCGCGTCGGGCGCGGGCAGAGGGGCGTGGAACAGTTCGTCGCGTCCGAAGTAGCGACGCGCGAGCGCCCTGTTGCCAGCTTCATGGGTTTCCAGAATCTCGGCCCGTTGAACGGCGTTCAGAATCAGGGAACCGGTCCGGTTCCCTGACAGGCTATCGTCGACTTGCGTACAGGCCGCTTCCAGCACGCTGCGATAAGGGGCGGGCGCCTCGTCCAGTGGCAGACAGCGCATGAATTCCGAGATCAGCGGCGACAGGCTCGAGTTGCTGTGCTGCGGCGGGTTGAACCCCGTCCGATCCGTGAGCCCGACCACATTGCAGAAATGCATGACGGGGCCTTCGGGCATCTGCTCTTTCTCGAACACATAGGGGATGACGTTCTCCCGCCCGAACACCTCTTCGAGATGCGCGACATAGCCGTTGTAGTCGATCCAGTGAAAATCCGCCTGGCGGCCCAGAAACTCATCCAGCGTGAGGTGGCACAGCTCTGGGTTCCACTGCCATTTGACGTTCTGAAGATACCAGCTTTCAAGCCAGAGATCCTGCCGGCGCAGGGCGTAGACGACCTTGACGTTGAAATGTTCTGAAAACCCTTTCAGCCGCGACAGGTCACGCCGCATGCAGATATCTTCGTCACTGAGGATGAGGGAATGGATTTCATTAGGCTTGTCGCTGGCGCGTTTTTCCAGATCCGCCCCAACGGCTTCCGCATCGACCGCGCCCGACAAAAGCTTGTTGGCCAGCACGATATGGCGCTTCGCCCCGAGCGGGTACAAGAACCCCTTGGTGATGAGGTTGCGGAAATTGCCGTGCAGGAAGGCCTGAATGGAGCTTGTGGCGGTCCGGTGGGTACCGATGTGCAGGTAGAGTGTTCTCATGGAAGTATTATGTCTTTTGCGTCCGTTCGAAGTTACTATTGCCGCCTTTAACGCAGAGTGGGCTTTCAGGTACTTTGTTGGCTCACGCTTGCAAGTTGACTGAATCCCTTCTCCCTTAGTTTAGCGCGGCTCGTTGTTTAACAGGAGTTGGACAAGTGCTGTGACAACTTCCCGAGGGAAAAACGTTATTTTATTTTCGAAACTTTTTACGACCTTCGGAGGGATCTCAGAGCCAGAAAATCCGGGGAACATATTTTGACTGCCGAAATATTTTTCGGCAGTGCGGACATTGGATTCGTAGAACCAGCTATAGATCACGTTGCAGAGATCTTGATCCAGATAGGGGCGTAGAAAAAGTGGATTCGTCTTGACATCGGGAAGTCGACGTATCTGAGCATGAAGCGTCTGAATTAGTTGGCGATACTCCGCCTCAGGCATCCCTTGACGTGACACATACTTCAACACTTCGTAGCCGATGCTGGAAAATGAAGAATTCCACACCCTTTGCTCGATCGTCCAATCGGGGTGCTTCCCCAGTATTTCACCCAGAAGAAACGAGAGAATATTTTCCGTTTTCTCTTTCTTTATAAGGTCGTACGATCTTACGATAAGATTTTCATCACCAAATGCGGCCGCCCAATGCGCCAATGCTTCATCGTAACGGAGTCTTCGCCAGTTTTCATCCTTCAAAAACTGGGAGAAGTCCCGAACCTCGCGAAAATCCTTAATGGTCTGATGATACCATGACTGCAAGAATTCATCTTGCCTTCTCAGCACCGCAAGAATTTTCACGTCATAGGTTTTCCGAAGGAAGCCAAGTGCTTCAATCATTTTCGGGCCAAAAGCACTAAAGCTCTCTTCGCTCAGCACTGCTAAGTTGCAGCCGGACTTTTCGATCTCGTTCAAATACGGCTCGAAAACGGTGGCCACTTTCTCAAAAAACTCATCATCGTGGTGATCAATGACTATGAGATCATTGAAAAGCTTCAGGTGCTTGTTAAAATAATCTCTGTCGTGATCACGCTTTGTCACGGGATAGTACAAACCCCGCTTGCTCAAAAAATCCCGGTTTTCTTCCATGTACGATTGCAAGGAAGTCGACCCCGTTTTGTGATAGCCGATATGAATGATAATTCGTTTTTTCATTTTTTGGCACTCTCTATCCTTGAGGATTCAAACGGATACGTCTCTTCGCTCAAGTGTAGCGCATTCGCGGAGTTGGACACTCACTTATTCCCCCGAACCATCTCCACATGCATCAGCTTCGAATCCAGATAGGCCCACATGTAGGAATCTCCATAGGCCGACAGTTTGTCGGCACATCTCTGCGCATGGTAAGCGAAATCGACCGCGTCAAACACCCTCGCGCCGTATTTCCGGAACGGACCCGGCCCCAGCGCCTTTTGCATATAGACCCAAAGCTCTGCCGCGCCCTTGATGAAGATCGGCTTCAGCTCGGGCCGCAACCCGCCGTAGATCCAGTTCACCGTGTTGACATAGGATTGCAGGATGGGGTCGAAATCGTTCCAGCCTTCTGAAAGCCCGCGCTTCAGCATCATGCGGAACATTTCCAGTGAATAGAAGAACCGTTCGTCCCCCTGCTTGATGTCCTGGCCCGGATGCTGCCGGTACTGGTATTTCACCTTGTCGGTGCAATAGACATCCGATGCGTAAAGCAGGGTAAGCATCTGGAAAATCTGGTCGTCGAAGGCGCGGATGTGCTCGGGGAACCAGATCTTCTTGTTGTCAAGGAAATCGCGGCGATAGACGCGCCGCCAGATTGTCGGCTGGCCGATCATCAGCACGTTGTTGGGTACCACGAAGAAGGGAACATCCCCGAAGTGCTGCCGCTCGAAATGGCCAAAGTCGCGGTCTTCGTAGCTGGGCTCTAGCCGCCGTTCGCCATTTTCATCTTCATGCAGGAAGGCGAAGCCGCCCTGAGTCAACTCGCATCCTGAATAGCGGGCGATTTCCAGAAGCACAGGGTATAGGTCGGCATCGACCACGTCGTCGGCATCAATGAAGGTGATATGGGTGGCATTCGAATGCAACCGCCCGTAGTTTCGTGCCGACGCGCAGCCACCGTTGAGCTTGCGCAGCAGGGTTACCCGCGGGTTGTCGGCATAAAGCTCTTTCACGATATCGCCACAGCCGTCGGTCGAACCGTCGTCAACAACGATCGCCCGGACATCTTCGGCGCTGTTGTTGATGATGCTGTCAATACACTCCTGAATGTAGCCGGCGGTATTGTACATCGCTACAACGACATCGAGCCCGGCTCGGCTTGCCAGAGAATCCCGCGATTGCCGCAGCTTGAGCGTGGTTCCCGCAAGCGGCAGATAGACTTGCCGCGCGACGCCATCACTACGGTAGGTCAGGCCCGAGGGAACCGGCTTCCACAGTTCCCCGACGATGAATTCGATAGAGCTGTCGCGCACAGCGGCCAGAATGTTGTTCTCGCTGCCCGGCGCGGTGATCTTCAGCAAGGTGGCGCCCAGTTCGTTCAGCGCCTCGGGCGGAAAAGCTGGGAATGCTATCTGATCGAATTCCTCGTGGAATTCCGGCGGCGTATGCGCCTCTACGTAGCCGCGTTTTTCACGGTGCTGGAAAAACGGCCCTTTCGCCAGCGCGCTTTTCACCTTCTCGCCGTCTTTCGCTTTCAGCGCGCGAAGCAACGCCGCCGAAGGCTTGCCGCCTTCGCCGCCCACCGCGGCGTTGACGGCAATCACGTTCTTCAGCTTGTGGTCGCTGATGTTGGCGCTGAGGGCGGCAAAGGCTTTGTCGTCAGGCTCAAAGCACCAGATCGTCCAAGAGGGGTAGGCCAGCGCAAAGGGGATGGCAAAGCCGCCATAAGCGGCGCCGACGTCGATCGCCACACCGGATTTCGGCAAGGGATATGCTGACAGGAACGGTTCATAGATGGCTTTCGTGCGCCAGTTGCTGTCATTGATGGTGAATTCGTCGGGTGCCGATTTCAACTCAAGCGCCTGGCCGAACAGACTGGTTTGGATCATCTGGAATACAGCCGTTTTATCAAGCATGGCTCAGCCCTCCGATATATTTCTCTGCGGATCTGATAACTTCCATGCCATCCGGCGTGTCGTGCGGGAAATGCAAAAACAGCGGGTTGATCAAGGTCAGAAGCGCCCGCGCGGCTTCGCGGAAGTGATATCGGTAGTGAAGCGAGATCGATTGTTCGCACCATTCCAGGATCTTGAAGCAGGACGCGACAACCGCAGCCCTGTGATAGGGGTCATGGAACTGCGGCAATTTTTCAAATGTCTCGAGGGTGAGTTTCGTTACGGGAATGATGTCAAACCGAAGATCCGAGCTTGAACTGGTGGTTTGCGGGCGGACATAGCGTCTGAAGTACGAAAAGCAGGAGGTGTGTAAAAATGAAACCTTCTGCGCACGCGCCAGAACATTGCTGTGAAAGAAAATATCTTCAAAAAAATGAGTGTTGGGAAACTCGATCCTGTTTCTCTTGATTAGGCTGGTGCGAATGAGTTTGTTCGCGGGTTGAGGCTCGACAAGCTGGGAAAGGCGAAGCGCCGCCTGTGTTCCCGGATCTCCCTGAACGGCCGGCTGCGTGCCAATGCTGTTTCGTATGATCTCGAAAACCCGGTCGTCATAGAAAGGAAAGAGATCGCCGCGCAGCTCTGACAGGGTGCCTCTGCAAAGCAGAAGGTCCGGATCCTCTCTCTCGACAACGTCGACCATGGCCTGAAATGCCCAGTTTGGGCGCGTGTCGTCGGAATCGAGGAAGCAAACATAGCTTCCCGCGATGTGCTCCATGCCCTTGTTGCGCGCGCCCGAAACACCATCATTTGCCTGCATAATGACTTGAACCCGCTCATCCTTTATCGACGAAACGATATCGCGGGTTTCATCCGAAGAGCCGTCATCGACAATGATATACTGAAAATTTTCGTAGCTTTGATTCAGAATGGAATTGACGCTGTTGTAGAGGGCCTTGCCGTCGTTGAACGTCGTCGTAATGCACGTGAGTTTCGTCATATGGTAGTTGCGCCCCGGTCTTTGCCTTAGTTGCCCACGATCATGGATGGATCACGGCCGGTTTCCACTGGAACCGCGCGTCACCCGCCCCGCTTTCAATGTCTTTTCGCACCGCCTGCAAACCCTGTTTCCCGCCGTTTTCGGCATGCCTCTCTGTGTTCACGAGGATTTGTAAAAGGCTTCCACCGCCAGCACAAGGCAAGAGGATGCAGGTGCAGAAACGATCATTGATTCAGGATGATCCTGTCGTATCTGCGCAGCAGTAGAAGGCCGAAAAACATCAGCACCGCCGACAGCGCGAAGACATAGACGGGCGAGGCATAGGCGGCGTCATAGGTCGAATAAAACCCGGTGCGCATGATGCCGGTGATATGCACCAGCGGGTTGAACCACAGGATGGATTGCGCCAGCGGCGGCAGATCCTCAAGCAGGAACAGGATGCCCGAGGCCAGAAACAGCGGCCGGTTGACGATGCTCCATATCTGCTCCCAGATCGGGAAGAGGCCCAGCAGAACACAGTTCATCGTGCCGACCGCCAGCCCCAGCAGCGCGCTCATCAGCAACGACAGAAGGATTGGCGGGAAATCCAGGATGGTGCGGGTGTCGAACAGGATGAGGATGCCGGCGATCACCAGATAGAACACCATCATCTGGGTCAGTGCGTTCAGGAAGAACCGGGCCAGGATGGCATCGACGGGGGTGACACCCGGATAGGCCAGCAGCGCCCTCGAGAACCGCAGCGAACGGGCGATGGTGTTGGCCAGCACGTTATACATCCCGAACGGCAGAAAGCCGGTGGCGAAGAAAAGAATGAAGCTGGTGCCAAGCGCGGGATTGCGCACCAGCAGCGAAAACCCGAACGACAGCACCGCGATGGCGCCCACCGGCTCCAGCACCGCCCACAGATAGCCGCCCGGTGACCGGCCATAGGTCGTCGACATTTCGCGCAGCATCAGCGCCAGCACCGTGCGGGCCGTCTTGAAGCGGCGCGCGCGCATCGCGTCGGGGGCAAGATAACTGGTCATCGGCGGTGTTCAGTCCTGTCTCTTCCTGCGTTCTTGCATTATGTAAGCCTTGCACGATAGTTGCAATTTGCTCTCTCTGGCGGAAAACGACCTTTGACCGAAGACAACACCCCCGACAGACTTTCAGCCGCAGTACGGCAGGCCCCGGCGGGTCCGCTCGGGAAAAAGGGTGGCGCCCGCAAACGGGCCGCCGGCCCGCGCAAGTCCGCCCAGGCGCCTGCCGCCACCGTCGCCATCAAGCCGGTGGCCGGACCGGCGCGGCCCAAACGCCGCCATCGCGGCCTGATGCTCAGCTTTGTAGTTCTGGTCATCGCGCCGCTTTTGCTGACCGGCTGGTATCTGTGGATGCGCGCCGCTGATCAATATGGCTCGACCACCGGCTTTACCGTCCGCCGCGAAGAGACAAGCCCCGCCGCCGATATCCTGGGCGGGCTCAGCCAGTTTTCATCCTCCAGCTCGTCGGACACTGATATCCTCTATGAGTTCATCCAGAGCCAGGAGCTGGTGCGCAAGATCGATGACCAGATCGGGCTGAAGGCGCTCTATTCCAAGGCCTGGCCCGATGATCCGGTCTTTGCCTTCGATCCCGAGGGCGGCATTGAAGATCTGCTGGCATTCTGGCAGCGCATGGTGCGGATTTCCTATGACGCCGGCGCCGGCCTGATCGAGCTGCGCGTGCTGGCCTTCACCCCCGAGGATGCCAGGGCCATCGCCCGGCTGATCTTCGACGAAAGCTCGCAGATGATAAACGAGCTGTCGGCCATCGCCCGTGACGACGCTACCCGCTATGCCCGCGAAGAGCTGGAACGGGCGGTCGAGCGGTTGAAGCAGGCGCGCGAGGCGGTCACCGCCTTCCGTTCGCGCACCCAGATCGTGGATCCATCGGCCGATATCCAGGGGCAGATGGGCCTTCTGAATACGCTTCAGCAACAACTCGCCGAAGCGCTGATCGAGCTGGACCTGTTGCGCGAAACCTCGCGCGAGAATGATCCGCGCATCGCCCAGGGTGAACGCCGCATCGCCGTGATCCGTAACCGGATCGACGAAGAGCGGCAGAAATTCGGGATCGGCGGGCAGGGCCCCGGCGGCCGCGACTACGCCACGCTGGTTGCCGAGTACGAGCGCCTGACGGTGGATCGCGAGTTTGCCGAGCAATCCTATACCGCCGCGCTGTCGGCCTTTGATGGCGCCCAGGCCGAGGCGCAGCGGCAAAGCCGCTATCTGGCCGCCTATATCAAGCCCACCCTCGCCGAAGAGGCCGAATACCCGCAGCGCGCCATGCTGCTGGGGCTGACCGCGTTGTTCCTGACGCTGCTGTGGTCGATCCTGGCGCTGATCTATTACAGCCTGCGCGACAGACGCTGACCCCGCCATGATCCGGCTGAAGAACCTCTCGAAAAGCTTCTGGACAAAGGGCAACCGCAAAGTGGTGGCCGATGACATCTCGATCACCTTTCCCACCGGCGTCGCGGTCGCACTTCTGGGGCGCAACGGCGCGGGGAAATCGACGTTGATGCAGATGATCGCCGGCACCGTCGAGCCCACCGCCGGAGAGATCGAGACGGATGGAACGATTTCCTGGCCGGTCGGGTTTCGCGGCAGTTTTCACGGTGATCTGACCGGCGCCCAGAACACCCGTTTCATCGCCCGCGTCTATGGCGTGGATACCGACGCCCTTCTGGAATTTGTCGAGGATTTCGCCGAACTGGGGGCGCATTTTCATATGCCGTTCCGCCACTATTCCTCCGGCATGCGCTCGCGGCTGGCGTTCGGCGTGTCGATGGGCATCCGCTTTGACACCTATCTGGTGGATGAGGTGACAAGCGTCGGCGACGCGGCCTTCAAGATGAAAAGCCAGGTGGTGTTCCGCGAACGCATGGCCGAAAGCGGTGCCATTCTGGTCAGCCATTCGATGCGTCAGGTCCGCAAGCTTTGCGATGCGGGCGCGGTTCTGGAAAACGGGCAGCTCACCTATTACGAAGATATAGAAGAGGCCATCGCCCGGCATCAGGAAAACATGGGCGCGGATGATGACGACGACTGAAGGCGCATGGGTATCGGCGCGGCCCGCCTGTCCGCACGGCGCGCCACATGCCCCGGGGCTTTACCGGCCGAAAAACCGCGCGACGCGGGATTTACGCTCTCTGCCATCATAGATGCCAAAGGCCGCCACGGCGGCCTGAACCCCATGCGGTGCCTGACCCACCGAATAGGGCCCCAGATCGGTGGGTCCTACGCGAAACCTTATGGTGACACCGGCCTGGCCGGGATCGGTGATATGGCGGAACCGGCTTTCAACACCGTATGCCGCGAAGGACCCGGCCAGCGCCTGTTCCAGCGCGAGGCGGGAGCCCGAACCGCCAGAACCCCAGCGGATTTCGGTCAGGATGCCGTCATCCACGGGACCCCGATCAAAGGCGGACAGGCGTTCCTTGGTGATGCCGAGCGGCTGAAACGTCGGGTCCTTGGTGATGTGGTAGTACATCCGCGACGCGGCGGACGGCGCCGTGACCAGAAATATGACAAGCAGGGCCAGCGGCCCGTTCTGAAGTTTCATCAGCGCATTTCCGCCATCGTGGACGGGGCCAGGATGGCGGAAATTCGTTTACGAGGCGCTAATACCCGTGGTCAGGCGCGCACCAGCTTTTCGTAATCTTCGGCGATTTCGCGGGTCAGCGCGCCGACCTCGAAATTATAGTCGCCGATCTTGCCCACCGGGGTAACCTCGGCGGCGGTGCCGGTCAGCCAGCATTGCTCGAACCCTTCCAGTTCTTCGGGCATGATATGTCTCTCATGCACCTTGATCTGCCGGTCTTTGAGCATTCCGATGACGGTCTGCCGGGTGATCCCGTTCAGAAAGCAATCGGGGTCGGGCGTGTGAACCTCGCCGTCCTTGACGAAAAAGATGTTGGCGCCGGTCGCCTCGGCCACGTAGCCGCGATAGTCGAACATCATCGCGTCGGAACAGCCTTTCGCCTCGGCCGCGTGCTTGGACATGGTGCAGATCATGTAAAGGCCGGCGGCCTTGGCCTGGCTGGGCGCGGTTTCGGGGCTGGGGCGCTTCCATTTGGAAATGTCCAGCTTGGCGCCCTTCATCTTGGCGTCGCCGTAATAGGCGCCCCATTCCCAGGCCGCGACGGCAAGGCGCACCGGGTTGCGCGAAGAGGCGACGCCCATTTCCTCGCCCGCGCCGCGCCAGGCAACAGCGCGCACATAGGCGTCTGTCCAGCCATTGGCCTGCAGCACGTCGTATTTGGCCTTTTCGATCTCTTCGACGGAAAACGGGATTTCGAAGTCGATCATGTTGGCCGACCGCTTCAACCGCTCGGAATGGGCGACGGATTTAAAGATCTTGCCGTTATAGCACCGCTCTCCCTCGAACACGCTGGAGGCGTAGTGAAGCGCGTGGGTCAGGATATGCACATTCGCATCCCGCCAGGGGATCAGCTTGCCATCCATCCAGATCTGTCCGTCGCGATCATCGTAGCCAGACATCGGCCCTTCCTTTCATAGTGAACCCGGCTTTCCAGGATTTCCGATTATTGCGCGCGAAAGGTCCGTTATGGACATATTATTGCGCCAATTTCAGGGATCGGTAACAATTGATTCTTGGAAAGTCAACGAAGCTGACATAAAATCCACCATGGAAGAAGAAAATGTGATCGGGAGGAGCACAACATGGCCGAAGGTGCGATTGCAACGTCGCAAAGCGGCGAGAGCCTGTTATTCCTGACGGACGAACAGATCCGCAAAGGGGTCGAGGCGATGTATTTCGCCTATCGCGGCTTTACCGCCGATCCTGACCGGATCCTTCATCAATACGGCTATGGCCGGGCGCATCACCGGGCGATCCATTTCATCAACCGCTCGCAGGGCATGACCGTCAACAATCTTCTGTCGGTGCTGGGCGTCACCAAGCAATCGCTGAACCGTGTTCTGCGCACGCTGATCGAAGACGGGCTGGTCGAAAGCCGGATCGGCAAGCGCGACAAGCGCGAGCGGCATCTGTTCCTGACAGAGACGGGCGGCAAGCTGGAGCGAGAGCTTTCGGGCGCGCAACGGGCGCGGATGCGCGCGGCTTACCGGGTGGCGGGGCCGGAGGCGGTGGCGGGGTTCCGGCAGGTGCTCGAGGCGATGATGGATCCCGAACTGCGGCGCCATTTCAACACGCTCAAGGATAATGAGGCATGAGCGTTGATGCAGATGCGCATCTGCTCGTCGTCGATGATGACGAGCGTATTCGCGGGTTGTTGCAGAAGTTTCTGGTGCGGCAGGGGTTTCTTGTCAGCGTGGCGCGGGACGCGGCGCAGGCGCGCCGGTTGCTGGGCGGGCTGGCGTTCGATCTGCTGGTGCTGGATGTGATGATGCCGGGCGAGGATGGTATCAGCCTGACCCGCGAGCTGCGGCAGGCGATTTCCACCCCGATCCTGCTGTTGACCGCCCGTGGAGAGACGAGCGACCGCATCGCGGGGCTGGAGGCCGGGGCCGATGATTATCTGGGCAAGCCGTTCGAGCCGAAAGAGCTTTTGCTGCGGATCAACGCGATCCTGCGCCGGGTGCCGCATGAAAAGACCGGGGTGGTCGGCCCCAAGGTGCTGCATATGGGCCAGGTGCGCTATGATACCGAGCGCGGAGAGCTGTGGCGCGGCGAAGACCCGGTGCGCCTGACGGCGACCGAAAGCCAGCTGATGCGCATCTTTTCCGCCTGTCCGGGCGAGCCGGTGACCCGCGCCAAACTGGTGGAGGATCTGGGCCGCGACCGGGGGCAGGCACAGGAACGCGCGGTGGACGTTCAGATCACGCGGCTGCGGCGCAAGATAGAAAGCGATCCCAAACAGCCGCGCTATCTTCAGACGGTGCGCGGCGCCGGGTACATGCTGGCGCCCGAATAGCCGGCGCCGGGGCGCAATGGATTCTTGCCCCGGCCCGGGTGCGGGCCTAGCTTTGCGGCATGAGCACCGCGTTCCTGACCCATGCAGACTGTCTTGCCCATGTCACGCCGGCGGGCCACCCCGAGCGCGTGGCCCGGCTGGAGGCGATCTTGCGGCGTCTGGACACGCCCGAGTTTGACGGGCTGCTGCGGGTCGAGGCGCCGCTGGCCGATGTGGCGCAGGTGGCGCGCTGTCACCCCCAGGCCTATATCGACAAGATCAGGGCGGCGGTGCCCGCACAGGGGTTTGCCGTGCTGGATGCCGATACACATCTTTCCCCCGGTTCCTTCACCGCCGCGTTGCGCGCAGTGGGGGCCAATCTGAAAGCGGTGGACATGGTTCTGGGCGGCGAGGCCGCGAATGCCTTCGCCGCGGTCCGCCCGCCCGGCCATCATGCCGAAACCGAAGTGGCCATGGGGTTCTGCCTGTTCGGGAACGTCTCTGTCGCGGCCAGATATGCGCTGGATCATCACGGGCTGGCGCGTGTCGCGATCATGGATTTCGATGTGCATCACGGCAACGGCTCCCAGGATCTGCTGTGGGACGAGCCGCGGGTTCTGTTCGCCTCGACCCATCAGATGCCGCTCTATCCGGGCACCGGCGCGGCGGAGGAGCGCGGCGCGCATGGCAACGTGCTGAACGTGCCGCTGCCGCCAATGTCGGGCGGCGCGCGGTTCCGGGCCGAGATGGAGCGGCAGGTGCTGCCGGCGCTGGATGCGTTCCGGCCAGAGCTTGTGCTGATCTCCGCCGGGTTTGATGCCCATGCCGCCGATCCGCTGGCGCAGCTTCAGTGGCACGAGGCGGATTTCGTCTGGGCCACCGAGCGGCTGTGCGACATTGCCGACGCCCATGCGGGGGGCAAGGTGGTCTCGACACTCGAAGGCGGATATGATCTGGATGCGCTCGCTGAAAGCGCTGCGGCGCATGTGCGGGTACTGATGGAGCGGGGATCGTGAGCGATAAGCCGGTGGCAGAGATGAGCTTTGAAGAGGCGATGGCCGAGCTGGAGCGCGTGGTGAACCAGCTTGAGCGGGGCGATGTGCCGCTGGAGCAGTCGATCACGCTGTATGAACGCGGTGCGGCGCTGAAAAAGCGCTGCGAGGAAAAGCTGAAGGACGCCGAGGAAAAGGTCGCCGCGATCACGCTGGACGCGGACGGCAACCCGGCAGGGACGAAACCCGTCGAAGGGCTCTGATGTTTTCCGAGCGGCTAGAGATCGCCGCCGCACGGGTTGCGGGGCATCTGCGCGACGTGCTGGCGGATTATCCCGATCAGCCGGTGGTGGATGCGATGCGCTATGCCGTTCAGGGCGGCAAGCGGCTGCGGGCCTTTCTGGTGATGGAAGGGGCCGCGCTGCATGGCGTCGCGCCGGAACAGGCGGTTCAGGCGGCGGCGGCGGTCGAGGCGCTGCACGCCTATTCGCTGGTGCATGACGATCTGCCCTGCATGGATGATGACGATCTGCGCCGGGGCCTGCCCACGGTGCATGTGAAGTGGGATCAGGCGACGGCGGTTCTGGTGGGCGATGCGCTCCAGACTCTGGCCTTCGATCTGCTGGCGGATGCGCGCACCCATCCCGATCCGGCGGTGCGAATCGCGCTGGTGTCTTCGCTGGCACGCGCGTCGGGGGCGGCGGGCATGGTGCTGGGCCAGGCCCAGGACATTGCCGCCGAAACCGCCGGCAGGCCCCTGACGCTGAAGGAGATCACCGCGCTTCAGGCCAACAAGACCGGCGCGTTGATCCGCTGGTCGGCCGAGGCGGGCGCGGTGCTGGGGCAGGCCGATACCGGGCCGCTGCGGGCCTATGCCTCCGCGCTGGGCCTCGCGTTCCAGATCGCCGACGACATTCTGGATGTCGAAGGCGATGCCGAAAAGGCGGGCAAGCGGCTGCAGAAGGACGCCGAGGCGGGCAAGGCCACCTTTGTGTCTCTGCTGGGTCTCGAAGCGGCCAAGGTTCGGGCGCAGAACCTTGCCGCAGAGGCAGAGGCGGCATTGTCGCCCTATGGCGCGGCGGCCGAAAGCTTGCGGGAGGCCGCCCGTTTCGTTATCTCCCGCGAGAATTGATCCGCCCGCCAAGGAGGGCCCGCGATGAGCGACAGACCCGATACGCCGCTGCTGGACCGTGTGCACAGCCCGGCCGACCTGAAGGTGCTCAGCGACCGCGAGCTGGAGCAGGTGGCCGATGAACTGCGGGCAGAGACGATTTCGGCGGTATCGCAGACCGGCGGGCATCTGGGCGCCGGTCTGGGCGTGGTCGAGTTGACCGTGGCGATCCACGCGGTGTTCGACACGCCGCGCGACCGGCTGATCTGGGACGTGTCGCATCAATGCTATCCGCACAAGATCCTGACCGGGCGGCGCGACCGTATTCGCACCCTGCGCCAGAAAGACGGGCTGAGCGGATTCACCAAACGCTCTGAATCGCCCTATGATCCGTTCGGCGCGGCGCATAGTTCCACCTCGATCTCCGCCGCGCTGGGTTTTGCCGTGGCGCGCGATCTGGGCGGCGCGCCGGAACCCGCGCTGGGTGATGCGATCGCCGTGATCGGCGATGGCGCGATGAGCGCGGGCATGGCCTATGAGGCGCTGAACAACGCGGGGCACCTGCACAAGCGGCTGATTGTCATTCTGAACGACAATGAGATGTCGATCGCACAGCCGGTGGGGGCGATGTCATCCTACCTGTCACGGCTCTACGCCGGCGCGCCGTTCCAGGAGCTGAAGGCCGCGGCCAAGGGCGCCGTCAGCCTGCTGCCGCAGCCGCTTCAGCATGGTGCGCGGCGGGCCAAGGACATGCTGAAGCATATGGCCGTGGGCGGGACCCTGTTCGAGGAACTGGGCTTTTCCTACGTCGGGCCGATCGACGGGCATGACATGGAACAGCTTCTGGCGGTGCTGCGCACGGTCAAGGCGCGGGCCGACGGGCCGATCCTGATTCATGCGATCACGAAAAAGGGCAAGGGCTATCGCCCGGCCGAGCTGGCCGATGACAAGGGCCATGCCACCGCGAAATTCGATATGGTGACGGGCGAGCAGAAAAAGGCCCCCTCCAACGCGCCGTCCTACACCAAGGTCTTTGCGCAGGCGCTGATCGAAGAGGCCGCGCGGGATGACAAGATCGTCGCGGTGACAGCCGCGATGCCCGACGGCACCGGGCTGAACCTGTTCGCCGAGCGCTTTCCCGCCCGCTGTTTCGACGTGGGCATCGCCGAGCAGCACGGCGTGACCTTCTGCGCCGGGATGGCCGCGGGCGGGATGAAACCGTTCTGCGCCATGTATTCCACGTTCCTGCAGCGCGGCTATGATCAGGTGGTGCATGACGTGGCGATCCAGCGCCTGCCGGTGCGCTTCGCCATCGACCGGGCCGGGCTGGTGGGCGCCGACGGCGCCACCCATGCCGGCAGTTTCGACGTGGCCTTTCTGGCCAACCTGCCGGGGTTCGTGGTGATGGCGGCGGCCGACGAGGCCGAGCTCAAGCACATGGTCGCCACCGCAGTGGCGCATGACGACGGCCCGATCGCCTTTCGCTTTCCGCGCGGCGAAGGTGCGGGGGTTGAGCTGCCTGAACGCGGGCGGGCGCTGGAGATCGGCAAGGGCCGGATCATCGCCGAGGGATCGCGCATCGCCTTGCTGTCGTTCGGCACGCGGCTGCAAGAGGTTCAGGCGGCGGCCGAAAGCCTGGCGGCGCGCGGCATCACGCCCACCGTGGCCGACGCCCGCTTTGCCAAACCGCTGGACCGTGAGATGATCCTGACGCTGGCGAAAGAGCATGAGGCGTTGATCACCATCGAGGAAGGCGCCATCGGCGGGTTCGGCTCACATGTCGCGCAGCTTTTGGCCGAGGAAGGCGTGTTCGACACCGGGCTGAAATACCGTTCGATGGTGCTGCCGGATAATTTCATAGATCAGGCCAGCCCGGCGGATATGTACGCGGTGGCAAAGCTGAACGCGGCGGATATCGAGGCGAAGGTGCTGGCGGTGCTGGGCGTGGTCCAGCTTGTCGAACGCCGCGTCAGATGATCAGCGTGGCCGCCAGTACGCCCAGCCCCGTGAAACTGTAGCCGCCGATCACGAACACGCCGTCACGGGTCATCAACCCGATGGCGAACAGCGTGATGGCAAAGGCCGCCACCGTGGCAAGGGCGGGCACGAATTCCATCAGCGGCATCACCATCGTCACTGCGAGGCAGGTCAGCAAGGCAAAGTGGCTGAGCGGCCGGAACGTCAGATAGCACAGGCGCTGATGCACATGCCTGTCGATCCAGGCGGCGGGCTTTCGCAGCCAGTTCACCGCGCGTTCCAGCCTGTCGGCGGTGATGGACCGTTCGGCCAGTTTTTCCGGCAGCCACAGATGCTTGCGCCCCAACAGCATCTGGACCGTTACCAGGGCGATGATGATCGCGCCGAAGGTCGGCATGCCGGGGATCGAGGAAACCGGCGAAACCAGTATCATCGCGGGGATCAGCAAAAGCGGCGCGAACGAGCGTTCGCCCATCTTTTCCACGATTTGCCGGACAGTCACCCGGTCGTCATTGCTGGCGTCCAGCAGGGCCTCCAGCACTTCGGTGATGCTGCCCAAATCCGCCTCTGCGGTCATGACTCGTTCCTGCCCGTTACGCCTACACATTCAAGATGGTGCCTGGATCAGGCCGGGTCCAGCCCTTCTTCGGCAAGCAATGCAGAAAGACCGTCGCGGTAGGTGGGGTATTTCAGCGCGACGCCCAGCTCGGCCTTGATGCGATCGTTCCGCACCATCTTTGACTCGGCATAGAAACTGCGGGCCATCGGGCTCATCGGGGCCGCGTCTATCGCGACGGCGGGGGGCACGGGCAGGCCAAGCAGGGTGGCGGCATGGGCGATCACATCCTGCGGCGGGGCGGGATCGTCATCGCAGACATTGTAGATGGCGCCGGGGTTGGGGCGGGCGATGGAGGCGGCCAGAACCTGCGCGATGTCGTCCACATGGATGCGGGAAAACACCTGGCCGTCCTTGATGATCCGCCGCGCCGTGCCCGCGCGCAACTTGGCAAAGGGACCGCGGCCGGGGCCATAGATCCCCGCCAGCCGGAAGATGTGCAGCGGCAGGTTCAGCGCCTGCCACCCGGTCTCTGCCGTGACGCGGGCACTGCCCCGTTCGGTTGCGGGGGTCAGCGGTGTATCCTCATCCACCCAGCCGCCGCCATGATCGCCGTAGACACCGGTGGTGGAAAGGTAACCGGCCCATTCCAGATGCTGCGCCCTGGCCAGTTCCGGGCCGAGTTCGGCAAGAACAGGGTCACCTTCCGCGCCCGGAGAGACAGAGCTGAGAAGATGCGTCGCCCCGGCCAGCAGGCCCGCCAGATCGGTGCCGGGCCAGATGACGGGCTCCACCCCTTCCGCCGACAGCCGGGCGGCTTTTTCGGGGCTTCGCGTGGTGGCGATGATGCGCCAGCCGCGTGGCAGAAGAAGCCGCGCCAGCGCCTGCGCGCTATAGCCATGGCCGATGGAGAGAAGCGTTTTTGTCATGCGCGGATCATCGGGCCATCTTTGCCCGACTGCAAGGGCGGGGCTTGATCCGGGCGGCCAAGTCATGACATTGGGGCCATGGATCATATGACGACCCGCCAGAGCACCGGCCCCTTTTTCGCTGGCCCCCTTTTGCCTTCAGGATTTTCCGCGCATGACCGCCTCTGACCAGAACCTGCCGATCGAAACGCCCCCCCTTGTGGAACCGGAAAGCTTCAGCGATCCGGCCGCGGCTGTCGCCCGGCTGTGTCAGCTCTACGAGGATGCGACGGGATTTCTGCGCGACAGGTTTCAGGAAACGCTGTCGGGCAAGCCGCGCACCGCGCGCTACCGCGCCTACTACCCCGAGGTGCGGTTCGTCACCACGACCTATGCGCAGGTCGACAGCCGCCTGAGCTTTGGCCATGTATCCGATCCGGGCACCTATGCCACCACCGTCACCCGGCCCGATCTGTTCGGCAACTATCTGCGCCAGCAGATCGGCCTGCTGATTTCAAACCACGGGGTTTCGGTCAGCGTCGGTTCGTCACGCACGCCGATCCCGGTGCATTTCGCAGTGGCCGGCGATGCATCGGTCACCGTGCCGCAGGACGGGGTGCTGGCGTTTTCGCTGCGCGATGTCTTCGACGTGCCCGACCTGTCCACCACCAATGACGATATCGTCAACGGCTATGGCTTTCAGTATGGCGATGGCGCCGCGCCGCTGGCGCCCTTCACCGCGCAGCGGGTCGATTACTCGCTGGCGCGGCTCAGCCACTACACCGCCACCGGGGCGGAGCATTTCCAGAACCACGTGCTGTTCACCAACTATCAGTTCTACGTCGAAGAGTTCGAGCTTTATGCCCGCAAGATGCTGAAAACGCCCGGCAGCGGCTATGTCAGCCTCGTTGGCCCCGGCAATATCGAGATCACCGATGCCGATGCCCCGATGCCCACGCCCGCGAAACTGCCGCAGATGCCGACCTATCACCTGAAACGCGCGGGCGGCGCCGGGATCACGCTGGTGAACATCGGCGTGGGCCCGTCCAACGCCAAAACCGCGACCGATCATATTGCCGTGCTGCGGCCCCATGCCTGGATGATGGTGGGCCATTGCGCCGGGCTGCGCAACAGCCAGCGGCTTGGCGATTTCGTGCTGGCCCATGCCTATCTGCGCGAAGACCACGTGCTGGATGATGACCTGCCGGTCTGGGTGCCGATCCCGGCGCTGGCCGAGATTCAGGTGGCGCTGGAAGACGCGGTGGAAGAGGTGACTCAGCTCGAAGGTTATGATCTGAAGCAGATCATGCGCACCGGCACCGTGGCCACCATCGACAACCGCAACTGGGAACTGCGCGATCAGTCCGGCCCGGTGCAGCGCCTGTCGCAATCCCGCGCCATCGCGCTGGATATGGAAAGCGCCACGATCGCCGCGAATGGTTACCGGTTCCGGGTGCCCTATGGCACGCTTTTGTGCGTGTCCGACAAGCCCCTGCACGGCGAGCTGAAACTGCCCGGCATGGCCAGCGATTTCTACAAGACACAGGTGTCGCGACACCTGCTGATCGGGATCCGGGCGATGGAAGCGCTGCGCGATATGCCGCTGGAACGCATCCACAGCCGCAAATTGCGCAGTTTCGAGGAAACCGCCTTCCTTTGACGTGGCGGAAATCAGCACAAAATGCGGGAAATCACCCTCTCGCCTCCCACTAATCGTTGTGTCCGCACCCAATATCCCGCTAAATTACGCGGATGAGCCCCGACGCGAGAGGGCAGGAACGAGGAGACAGAAATGGCAAGACCGATGACCAAAACCCAACTGGTTGCCGCCCTGGCCGATGAAATGGGTGCTGACAAGAAAATCGCATCCGCCGCGCTGGATGCGATCACAGGCGTGATCACCAAGGAAGTGGCCGATGGCGGTGCCGTCACGCTGCCCGGCGTTGGCAAGATCTATTGCCGCGAACGGCCCGAGCGTATGGTGCGCAACCCCGCCACCGGCGAGCAGATCAAGAAGGAAGCCGACAAGGTGGTCAAGGTGACGATCGCCAAGGCGTTGAAAGACAGCGTCAACGGCTGATACGGCCGGGGTTGCCCGGACCGCAGAATACTCTAGGGTCGCCTTTCGGCGGCCCTTTTCGTTTGGGAGGAATGATGGATATCCGTGCGCTCGGCATGGGGCTGGCCTTTGCCCTCATGTGGTCCTCGGCCTTTACCTCGGCGCGGTTCATCGTGGCCGACGCCCCGCCGCTCACCGCGCTGGCCATCCGCTTTCTGATCGCCGGCCTGCTGGGCGTGGCCATCGCCCGCGCGATGGGGCAAAGCTGGCGCCTGACGCGGGCGCAATGGCGGGCGACGGTGCTGTTCGGTATCTGCCAGAACGCGCTCTACCTCGGCCTGAACTTCGTGGCGATGCAGACGATCGAGGCCTCGCTGGCCGCAATCATCGCGTCGTCCATGCCGCTGATGGTCGGGGCGGCCGGCTGGCTGATCTATGGAGAGCGGTTGCCCGCCCTGGGCATCGCCGGGCTGGTCGCGGGCTTTGCCGGGGTGGCGGTGATCATGGCCAGCCGGATCGAGGGCGGCGCCGATACCTACGGGCTGGCCCTGTGCCTTCTGGGGGTGCTGGCCCTCACCTTCGCCACGCTGGCGGTGCGCGGCGCCTCGTCGGGCGGGAACGTCCTGATGATCGTCGGTCTGCAGATGCTGGTCGGCAGCGCGGTCCTGAGCGTCGCCGCCCTGAGCCTCGAAACCTGGGAGGTCACGTGGAGCGGGTCTCTGATCGCCGCCTTCATCTATACAACCCTCGTGCCGGGGCTGGCGGCAACGCTCACCTGGTTCCTGCTGGTGCGCCGCATCGGTACGGTCCGCGCCGCGACCTTCCATTTTCTCAACCCGTTTCTCGGCGTGCTTATCGCCGCCCTCTTTCTGGGAGAGGCGCTCGGCCCCATGGATATCGCCGGTGTGCTGATCATCGCCGCGGGCATTCTCGCGGTACAACTGGCCAAACAGCCGCGCTGAGCTTCATCTTTCCGAAAATATCCCCGCCGGAGGCATGAAGTCGCCGGCGCGCCCTATCCGATCTTTCCGCGGTTTTCGCCGATCTGCCCCCGGTGCAGCAGCACATGATCCAGCAAAACGCAGGCCATCATCGCTTCGCCCACCGGCACGGCCCGGATGCCGACACAGGGATCGTGCCGGCCCTTGGTGACAATCTCGGCCGCCGCGCCCGAACGCGTGATCGTCTTGCGCGGTGTCAGGATTGACGAGGTCGGCTTTACCGCGAACCGCACCACAACCTCCTGGCCGGTGGAAATGCCGCCCAGAATGCCGCCGGCGTGGTTGGAGGAAAACACCGGCTGCCCGTCGTTCCCCATGAAGATCTCATCGGCATTCTCGACGCCTGTCAGCGCGGCGCTGGCCATGCCATCGCCGATTTCCACGCCCTTCACCGCGTTGATCGACATCATCGCGGCGGCCAGATCCGTGTCCAGCTTGCCATAAACCGGGGCGCCGAGCCCGGCGGGCAGGCCACGGGCGACGACCTCGATCACCGCGCCGACGGAGTTGCCGCTCTTGCGCAGATCGTCCAGATAGGCGGCCCAGTCCTCGGCGGCTTTCGCATCGGGCGTCCAGAACGGGTTGCGCCCGATCTCGTCCCGGTCGAAGCGGGCGCGGTCGATGCCGTGCGGGCCCATCTGAACCATGTAGCCAGTGATCTCCAGCCCCGGCACCAGCGTTTTCAGCGCTTCGCGTGCCACGCCGCCGGCGGCCACGCGCGCCGCGGTTTCGCGGGCCGAAGACCGGCCGCCGCCGCGATAGTCCCGTATCCCGTATTTCTGCCAATAGGTGATATCGGCATGGCCGGGCCGGAATTTCTCGGCGATATCGCCGTAATCCTTCGAACGCTGGTCGGTGTTTTCGACCATCAGCTGAATCGGCGTGCCCGTCGTCTGGCCCTCGAACACGCCTGACAGGATCTTCACCTCATCGGCCTCGCGCCGCTGGGTGGTGAACTTGCTCTGCCCCGGTTTGCGCTTGTCCAGCCAGTGCTGCAGCATCGCCGCGTCCACCGGCACGCCCGGCGGGCAGCCGTCGACCGTGGCGCCGAGCGCGGGGCCGTGGCTTTCGCCCCAGGTCGTGACGCGGAACAGGTGGCCGAAGGTGTTGATGCTCATGCGCTGTGCTCCTTTTCACGGCGGGAATAGCCGCAGGGGCCGTGTGCCGCAAGCCTGGACAGGCCCATGAAAAAGGCCGCCGTGGGGAAACCCGGGCGGCCTTCATGCTTTCGTTGGGGTCGCTTACATGGCCGAAAGGCTGGCCAGATAGGCGTACAGGTTTTCTGCGTCGCCTTCCTTGCGAACCTTGAAAGACATGTTCGAACGCGCGCCGCTGTCGCCGGTCACTTCCTTGAGGAAGCTGCTCGGGTCTTTTACATATTCCGCGAAAGCCTCTTCATTCCAGACCAGCCCGGCCTCGCCGGCGGCCTGCAGGCCCTTGGAGTATTTGAACCCCTCGACAGACCCGGCCGGGCGCCCCGCGATGCCGTAAAGGTTCGGGCCGGTTTTGGCCTTTCTCCCGGCCAGCGTTTCGCCGGCGTCATTCACCACCACATGGCAGGCGATGCACTGGCGAAACGCTTTTTCCCCGGCGGCCACGTCGCCCGACGCGCCGTGGCTGTCGGCGAAGGCGGGCGCGGCGGCCAGAAGGCCGGCGGTGGCAAGGGCGAGTTTAAGCTTCATTGGGTCACTCCCTGAGTTTCTCGAATTTCCCGTGTAACATTAAGTGTACGCGGGCGCTGGTCAAACCTGCTGGCTCTGTTCCGGCACAACTTTCCGCCGATCGCGACAACGTGCCGCCAATCAGGCCCGTTTTTGTTTTGCGGGCGTCAGTTCCCTGACGGCGCCATACTGGGTCAGAAACACCCGGCCCGAAAGTTCGTGCAGGAAATGGGTGCGGCTGAGCCTGTCCATCACCGGGCCCTTTACCTCTGAAAGGTGCAGTTTCAGGCCCATATCGGTCAGTCTGTGGTCGATCGCCTCGAGCGATTCAAGCGCGGAAGTGTCGATGTCATTCACCGCAGAGCACATCAGGATCACATGCTTGAGCTGCTTGTCGCCCACGACGCGGTCATAAAGGTAATCCTCCAGATAGCGGGCATTGGCGAAATAGAGGTTCTCGTCCACCCGGATGGTCAGGATCTCGGGCGAGGTTTCTACCTTGTGACGTTCGATATTGCGGAAATGTTCGGTGCCGGGCACCAGGCCGACCTCGGCGATATGCGGGCGCGAGGTGCGGTAGAGATACAGAAGGATGGAGATCAGGACACCGGAAGAAACGCCAAGCTCGACCCCGAAGCCGAGGGTCAGCAGGATGGTTGCGGCGACGGCGGCGAAATCGGCCTTGTTATAGGTCCAGGTGGTGCGCAGGATCGAGAAATCGACGAGTGACAGAACCGCCACGATGATGGTGGCCGCAAGCGTGGCCTTGGGCAGGAAGAAGATGAGCGGCGTCAGCGCGAGCGTGGCCAGCGCGATGCCCACGGCGGTAAAGGCCCCGGCGGCGGGGGTTTCGGCGCCGGCGTCGTAATTCACCACCGACCGGGAAAACCCGCCGGTGACCGGGTAACCGCCACTGATCGACGCCGCGATATTGGAGGCCCCCAGCCCGATCAGTTCCTGATCCGGGACGATGCGCTGGCGTTTCTTGGCGGCCAGTGTCTGCGCGACAGAGACGGATTCGACAAACCCGATGATCGAGATCAGAACCGCCGAGCCTATGAGGCTCGTCCAGATCTCCATGTCGAATTTCGGGATGGTCAGCGGCGGCAGGCCCTTCGGGATGTCGCCGACGATGGCGACGCCGCGATCGTTCAGCCCGAGTGCCCAGGTTACCAGCGTGGTCACGACCACCGCGGCCACCGGCCCGGCCTTGGCCAGGATATCCGACAGTTTCGGCGGAATGCCGGCGGCGATCAGACGTGGCTTCAGCCCCTTGCGGACCCAGAAGAGAAAGGCCGTGGTCGGCACGCCGATGGCCAGCGTCCAGAAATTCACCTCGGCCAGATGCGCCAGGATCGAGTGCACCAGTTCCAGCAGGTTGTGGCCCGAGGCCGGTATGCCCAGGATATGCTTGAGCTGGCTGGTGGCGATGATGATCCCCGAGGCGGTGATGAACCCCGCGATCACCGGATGGCTGAGAAAGTTGGCCAGAAAGCCCAGCCGGAAAAAACCCATCACCAGCAGCACCAGCCCCGACAGGAACGCCAGGATAATCGCGGCTGCGGCATATTCCGGTGTGCCCTGCAGCGCCAGGTTGCCCACCGCGGCCGCCGTCATCAGCGAGACCACCGCGACCGGCCCCACCGCCAGCGCGCGGGAGGTGCCGAAGATGGCATAGGCCATCAGCGGAAGGATCGAGGCATAAAGCCCCATCTCGGCCGGAAGGCCCGCAAGCAGCGCATAGGCCAGCGACTGCGGGATCAGCATGATCGTCACGATCACCGCTGCGACGATGTCATTGGTGAATGTATCGCGGTTGTAGCGTTTCCCCCAATCAAGGATCGGCAGGTAGCGTTCGAAAGCTCTCAGGGCTGGAAGGCGCACGGGAAGGTGTCTTTCATATTCAGAATTTATGATGTGATTAAGGCTGCCCGCCCGGAATTACAAGAACGATGGCCCCAACAACCGCGTTCGCTTGCCCCGCGTCAAGCGGTGTATTACGGTCGGCGATACCTCGGGGTGCCCTGTCCGGGCTGAGATGCATCCGCGAACCCGTTGAACCTGAACCGGTTAAGACCGGCGGAGGGAAGGTAACTGGACAAACTCCATACCCTGACCCCGCCCGTCGTGGATGGAGGATGACCATGAGATATCCGATTTTCGCTGCGGGAGCCCTGCTTGCCACCATGGCTGGTGCCCAGACGCCTGTGCTCACCGTTTATACCTATGACAGTTTCATTTCCGAATGGGGGCCGGGGCCGCAGGTGGAGGCCGCCTTCGAGGCGACATGCGGCTGCGATCTGCAGTTCGTCGGCGCGGGGGATGGCGCCGCGCTGCTGGGCCGGCTGCGGCTCGAGGGCAAGCGGACACATGCCGACGTGGTGCTGGGGCTCGATACCAACCTGACAGCCGCCGCCGCCGAAACCGGGCTGTTCGCGCCGCATGGGGTGGCGGATGTGGCTCTATCTTTGCCGGTTTCGTGGGAAGATGAGCTCTTTCTGCCCTACGACTGGGGCTATTTCGCATTCGTGTATGACAAGACGAAACTGCCGCACCCGCCCGCCAGTTTTGCCGAACTGGCCGCCGCGCCAAAGGCGCTGAAGATCGTTATTCAGGATCCGCGGTCCTCCACACCGGGCCTAGGCCTGCTGTTGTGGGTCAAGGCGGCCTATGGTGACGGGGCGCAGGCGATGTGGCAGGGGCTGGCGCCGCATATCCTGACCGTGACCAAAGGCTGGTCGGAGGCTTATGGCATGTTCCTTGAGGGCGAGGCCGATATGGTGCTGTCCTACACCACCTCGCCCGCCTATCACATCATCGCGGAAGGGGATGACACCAAGGCCGCCGCGCCCTTCGCCGAGGGGCATTACATGCAGGTCGAGGTGGCGGGCCGGATCGCCTCTTCCGATCAGCCGGAACTGGCGCAGGAGTTTCTGCGGTTCATGCTGTCGGAGACGTTCCAGTCGATCATCCCTACGACCAACTGGATGTATCCCGCCGTGATCCCCGATGGCGGCCTGCCCGAAGGGTTTTCCGCGCCACTTCCGCCGGAACAGTCCCTGATTTACCCGGCCGCGGAGGCTGCGGCGATGCGTGACAAGGCGCTAGAGGAATGGCGCGCCGCGCTCAGCCGATAGGCGCCAGCGTCTGGGTCGGGGCGGCGGTGGCCGCCCTGATCCTGTCGCTGACGCTGGGCACGCTGGGGGCGGTGTTCCTGCGCGCCGAACGGTTCTCGGCGCTTGGCCCGGCGGATTGGGCGGCGGTGCGGTTCACGCTGATGCAGGCCACCCTGTCGGCTTTTCTGAGCGTCGCGCTGGCGGTGCCGGTCGCGCGGGCGCTGGCACGGCGGCGATTTCCTGGCCGGGGCCTGCTGATCACGCTGCTCGGGGCGCCGTTCATTCTGCCCGTCATCGTTGTGGTTTTGGGAATTCTGGCCGTATTCGGGCGGAATGGTCTCTTGAATTCGGCTCTTGGTGTGGTCGGGATCGGCCCGCTTTCCGTCTATGGGTTGCAGGGCGTGCTGATCGCGCATGTGTTCTTCAACCTGCCGCTGGCAACCCGGCTGATCCTGCAAGGATGGCTTTCGATCCCGGCAGAGCGGTTCCGGCTGGCGGCGTCGCTCGGGTTTGCCGCCCGCGATGTGACCCGCTGGCTGGAACGCCCGATGCTGCGCGCGGTTGTGCCGGGCGCCTTCATGGTGATCTTCGTGATCTGCATGACCAGCTTCGCGGTGGCACTGACGCTGGGCGGCGGGCCGAAGGCGACCACCGTGGAACTGGCGATCTATCAGGCGTTTCGATTCGAGTTCGACCTGTCGCGTGCGGCGCTTCTGGCACTGGTGCAATTCGGCCTGTCGGCCATCGCGGCGGCGCTCACGTTGTGGGTGGCGGTGCCGAGTGTCAGCGGTGCGGGGCTTGACCGGATCGTCGCCCGCTGGGACGCGCGGCATCGGGGCCTGAGGCTGCTGGACGGCGCCTGGATCGCGCTGGCCGCGCTGTTCCTGATCCTGCCGCTGGCGATGATCGTGGCAGACGGGCTGCGTGCATTGTTCACGCTGCCCCCATCGGTTTTCGCGGCGGCAGGGCGGTCGGTGGCGGTGGCGCTTGGGTCTGCCGTGCTGACCCTGGCGCTGGCCTTGCCGCTCTCGCTGGCGGCCGTGCGGCTGGGCCGGGGCATCGCGGGCGGGATGATGGAGGGGGTGGGCGCATTGGCCATCGCCGCCTCGCCGCTGGTGATCGGCACGGGGCTGTTCATTCTGCTGTTTCCAATCGCCGATCCCGTGGCGCTGGCCCTGCCGGTCACGGCGGTTGTGAATGCGGTGATGAGCCTGCCCTTTGCCACCCGCGCGCTGGTGCCCGCGCTGCGCGATGCAGAGGAGAGCTATGGCAAGCTGGCCCGAAGCCTTGGCATGCGCGGCTTTACCCATCTGCGCCTTGTGCTGCTGCCGCGCCTGCGCCGCCCGATCGGGTTTTCGGCCGGGCTGGCGGCGGCGCTGTCGATGGGCGATCTCGGGGTGATCGCGTTGTTCGCCGATCCGTCGCAGGCGACGCTGCCGTTGCAGCTTTACCGGCTGATGGCGGCTTACCGGATGGAACAGGCGGCAGGCGCGGCACTGTTGCTGCTGATCCTGAGCCTCGGCCTGTTCTGGCTGTTCGACAGAGGGGGGCGTGTGGATGCTGACGCTTGAGAAGATCGTGATCCGTCAGGGCACGTTCGTGTTGCGCGCGGATTTCAGCGTGCCCGCCGGCGCGCGGGTGGCGGTGATCGGGCCTTCGGGGGCCGGAAAATCCACTCTGCTGGACGTGATTTCCGGCTTTTTCGCGCCCGAGTCGGGGCGCGTGCTGTGGAACGGGCAGGATCTGGCGCCGCTGGCCCCCGGCGGTCGGCCGATCAGCGTTCTGTTTCAGGACAACAATCTTTTCCCGCATATGACCGTGGCGCAGAATGTCGGCCTTGGTCTGCGGCCCGATCTGCGACTAAGCGCGGCAGAGCAGGTCAAGGTGCAACAGAGCCTTGATCGGGTTGGGTTGGGCGGTTTGGCCGCGCGCAAGCCGGCGGCCCTGTCCGGCGGACAGCGCAGCCGGGTCGCGCTGGCGCGGGTGCTGTTGCGGGCGCGGCCATTGCTGCTGCTGGACGAGCCGTTCGGCGCGCTGGGTCCGGCGCTGAAGGCGGAAATGCTGGCGCTTGTCTGCGAGCTGGCGCAGGAAACCGGCGCAACGGTTCTGATGGTGACGCATGACCCGCAGGAAGCGGTGATGGTGGCCGGGCAGACGATTCTGGTGGCGGAAGGCATGGCGCATCCGCCGCGCGATACCAAGGCGCTGTTCGCGGATCCGCCCGCCGCCCTGCGTGCCTATCTGGGTTAGGCAAAGAAAAAGACGATGTTATACTTTGCGTACCCGCCGCCGTGGTTAACCTGAACGCATCAGAAATGGCGTGCGGTTAGTCTTCCTTCTTGTCGTCTGCTTCCGGCTTCTTTGTCAGGTCGAGCTTGCCCATGATCCTGTCAAGGGCATCGTCGGACGTGTCCGTTTCTACCTCGCTGGCGGCTTCTTTGAAGCGCTTTACTTGTTCTTCATTTGTTTTTTACCGATCATAATCTCACCTTGCGTTGTTATGGTTTTCGTCATAACGTCTCCGCAGCATTAAGAAGGGGCGACTCATGAGCAGCACCAACATTGACGAGATTGCCGCGATTATTCGCCGTATTGAATCGGCTGCATATGAGCGCGGCAAAGTGGACGCCAAGCGTGAAATGCTGGCGCATCTTACATCTGTAGACTCTGATATAAAAGCGCCAGTTGCAGAACCTAGAGCGCACAAGGTTTCTGATCCTGTGCATATCGATGATAGACCAGCATCGGAGCGAAAGCGCGCTCCTAAAGGCATTGTTCCAAGATTTGTGATGGAAGTTCTGGCGTCAAATCCTGGCTTAACCCCGAAGGAAATCTCCAATCGTGCGGCAACGGATTTTGAGAAGATGATAAAGGCTACGTCCATCAGAAGCGAACTGCGCAACGGAAAAGCATCGGGGAAATACAGAGAGGACAGCGGTCGCTGGTTCTTGGCGCAAACGAATAAAGGTGAAGCGGAGGAACAATCCTTGCCTGGAGAACCCTCCGCTTCGAACTCTAACCACGAAAGGACAAAAGATGCCCCCTCCGTAGATGCTGACGACTTGATATAGTATCAAGCAAACCGCCCTTCACCCAGCGCTAGTAGGGTTGGGGCGGACCACTGCGGACGTGGTGGAAATGGTAGACATAGTAGCTTTGGATGCTACGGGGGCCGCCCTAGGAAGCACTCGCCCCGTGCCGGTTCAAGTCCGGTCGTCCGCACCACTTTTTTATAACATACTGACTCCATTGGCAATTCCTAAGTAGATAGGATTGCCAATAACTTAGTCGTTTAGGGGCTGCTTATACGTCAGCCTTTTTCCTACGATCGACTGCAGAGCAAGGTCAGCCCGAAGTCGATCATCCGCACCATTAGCTATACGGTTGTTATGCCGGAACTCAAACTCAGCCGCATAGCGGTGGAGATGCTTCTTGGCGCAGTGCTGGTAGACGCCCTTCACGCCGCGCTTAAAGATGCTGAAATAGCATTCAATCGTGTTTGTCTGAACGTTACCGCGAACGTAGTTGCCCTTGCTATGCGTCGCAAAGTCTTAGCCCATCTTAGAATACTGGCCCCCCTCGTCCGTGTGGACAATTGCTTCTTTGGCGATATTTTTCGCGAAGGACAGGGAGAAGCGTGGCCTTAGACACATCCTTAACAACGAAAGAGTTTGAGCGGCCCGTTGTGCGGTCTACAAGGCTTAGCATGGCGTTCTTGTGAGCGTAGCCACGTGCGGCCTCGGCTTTCTTGTGCTTCTGGCCGATGAATGTTTCGTCAACTTCGACAACCCCACCGCCAGATCCGAACTGGAAAGTGCGGTCTGAGCGCATAGCTTCGCGGATACGGTGCGACATGAACCATGCGGTCTTAAGTGTGACGCCGAGGGTGTGGTGAAGTTGATTCTGCTGATACCCTTCTTGCTGGCGCACATCAGGTAGACGGCCTGCAGCCAGAGGTTCATCGGAACGTGGCTGGGAGATCAGCTGACAACAAATCGTAGCTTACGTCAGTGTCCGAATTTCGGGGGGTAGCTCATATTTGGAGTGGGTACGTCAAGTATAATATCTCTAAGAAAAAGGCGGGCCATTTTGTGGCCCGCCTTCTCAATTCCCGGATCGGTTCGGCCTCAGGCCGTTTTCTTGCCCTTGAGCGGGGCCCAGATCCGTTTGTTCGTCCAATAGAGCAGAACCGTGAGGATCACCAGAAACACGACGCCGGTGAAACCGGCCTGTTTGCGGGCCATCATCTTGGGTTCTGCGGCCCACATCAGGAAGGCGGCGACATCTTCCGCCTCATGGTGGATCTCGTTGGAATGTCCATCGGCATATTCCACATCCTCGCCGACCAGCGGCGGGGCCATGGCGATCCAGCCGCCGGGGAAGGCGGTGTTGCCGTAGTAGAGCGTTCCGGCCTCTTCCTTTTCCTCGCCGGTAAAGCTGGTGAGGATCGCGACGATATGCTCCGGCCCGCCGATGCCCTTGAACAGCTGGCTGAGACCGGTGCCATAGGGCCCGTGGAAGCCCGCGCGCGCCTTGGCCATCAGGCTGAGGTCGGGCGCGTTGTCCAGGCTGGAGGTCGGGAAGTGATCGGTCGGGGTGGCGGGGCGGTAATCATCCAGCGCCGGGTCGAACACTTCGTAAAACTCCGCATAGGCGCGAACCTGATCCTCGGGCAGCGCGGGGCCGCCCTCGTCGCCCAGGGCGCGCAGCGGCACGTAGCGCAGACCGTGGCAGGAAGCACAGACCTCGGTGTAAACCTGAAGGCCGCGCTGCAGCTGCATTTGGTCGAACTTGCCGAACGGGCCTTCGAACGAGAAGTCCACGTCGTGGGTGGTGGCTTCGCCGCCTGCCGCGAACGCGGCGCCCGTGGTCAGGGCGAGGGCGGAAAGCGCCGAAAGGGTGAGTTTCCTGATCATGTTTTTGATCCTTTCTCTCACTCGGCCGGGGCCGGCTGGGCCGCGGCCCCGTCGGTTCCGCCCTTGCCGTAATGGGCGTTGAAGTCTTCTTCGATGGTGGCTGGCTGTGCCGTCGGCTTCTCGATCACGCCGAGCAGTGGCAGGATCACGAAGAAATAGGCAAACCAGTAGGTCGCGGCGATCAGCGAGATCCAGTCATACGGGAACTCTGTGCTTTGCGCACCCACCCACATCAGAACCACGAAATCGATGCACAGCAGGGCGAACCACCATTTGAACATCGGCCGGTACTTGCCCGAACGCACCGAAGAGGTATCGAGCCAGGGAGCCAGCGCCATCGCGACGATCGAGCCGAACATGGCCAGCACGCCGAAGAACTTGGCATTGACGATGCCGAAGGTGATGAATTCGACGAATTGCACCGCCCAGACTTCGGAGGTGAAGGCGCGCAGGATCGCGTAGAAGGGCAGGAAGTACCATTCCGGAACGATATGCGCGGGCGTCGAAAGCGGGTTCGCCTCGATGTAGTTGTCGGGGTGGCCCAGATAGTTCGGCATGAAGCCGACGATCGCGAAGAACACCACCAGGATCACACCCAGCGCGAACAGGTCCTTCATCACGAAATAGGGCCAGAAAGGAACAGTGTCTTTCTCGGCCTCGGCTTTCGAGCTACGGCGCACCTCGACCCCGGTGGGGTTGTTGTTGCCGGTGGAATGGAAGGCCCAGATATGCACCGCCACCAGCGCCGCGATCACGAAGGGCAGCAGGTAGTGCAGGCTGAAGAAGCGGTTCAGCGTGGCGTTGTCCACCGCAGGCCCGCCGAGCAGCCAGGTCTGGATGCTGTCGCCGATGAACGGGATCGCACCAAACAGGCCGGTGATCACCGTGGCACCCCAGAACGACATCTGGCCCCAGGGCAGAACATAGCCCATGAAGGCGGTGCCCATCATGCACAGATAGATCAGCATGCCGATGATCCAGGTGACTTCACGCGGCGCCTTGTAAGAGCCGTAGTAGAAACCGCGGAACAGGTGCAGATAGACTGCCACGAAGAACAGCGAGGCGCCGTTGGCATGCAGGTAGCGCAGCATGTGGCCACCGTTCACGTCGCGCATGATATGCTCGACCGAGGCAAAGGCCATGTCGGCATGCGGGGTGTAGTGCATCGCCAGAACGATGCCGGTGACGATCTGCAGCGCCAGGCAGAAGGTCAGGACGATACCCCAGATCCACATCCAGTTCAGGTTCTTGGGGGTGGGGATCATCAGCGTGTCATAAAGCAGCCCAACGATGGGCAGGCGGCGATGAAGCCATTTCTCGGCCCCGGTCGTCGGTTCGTAATGGTCGTGCGGAATTCCGGACATCGTGTTCTCCCTCAACCCAGCTTGATCGTCGTCTCATCCGCGAACTCGGCGACGGGAATCCACAGATTCTCGGGCGCGGGGCCTTTGCGGATGCGCCCGGCAGTGTCGTAATGCGAGCCGTGGCAGGGGCAGAACCAGCCGCCGAAATCACCCGAGGCATTGCCGATCGGCACGCAGCCCAGATGGGTGCACACACCGATCATCACCAGCCATTCGCCGGCTTCGTCCAGCGTGCGGTTCTGGTCTTCGGCGGTGGCGTCGGGAGACAGGTTGGGGTTTTCGGAGGTTTTGTCGATCAGGTCGGACAGCGGCACGGCGCGGGCGGCTTCGATCTCTTCCTGGGTGCGGCGGCGCACGAAGATCGGCTTGCCAAGATACTTGACGGTCAGCTGGGTGCCGACCTCGACACCGGACACATCGACGCGGATGGAGCTGAGCGCCTGCACGTCGGCCGATGGGTTCATCTGATTTACCAGAGGCCAGACAGCGGCGCCTGCGGTTACCGCGGCAGCGCCTGCCGTGGCGTAGTAGAGAAAATCGCGGCGGGTGCTGCCGTGGTCACTTTCTGCTTCTGCGTGGGACAAGAGAAAACTCCCTTCTTTGGCCATTCTATCGGGCCACGACGGCAGCGCAGCCTCACGCGCGGTTACTTAGCGGGGTTGTAAGCCAACGTCTAGAAGTCATTGCCCGCATGAGACGATTTCACAACCCTGTGGCGCCGGGGGCGGCATTTTCCGCAGCCCCGCGACGAAGTGATGCGGAGTTTTGCGGTTGCGCCTGCGGGCGGGTTTTGCCAGCATGCCGTGCAATCCGGCATACCGCCTTGATCGGAGTCTCCCATGAAGCCCCTCATCCTTGCCATCCTCCCTGTCGCGTTTCTTGCCACCCCGGCGGCCGCAGAGGTGGAGATCAGCGTTTACACCGGTGTGCAGAGCGCGCCGCACAGCACGATCAAGGGCAACGATCCGGGCGGTGTCGGGGTGTTCGACTATAACGCGGGCTGGGACGGCAAATCGTTCGACATGCCGCCCTATTACGGCTTTCGCGCGACCTGGTGGCGCACCGAGCGTGTCGGCTTCGCGCTGGAGTTCAACCACGCCAAGGTCTATGCCGATGACGAGACGCTGGCGGACACCGGGTTCAGCCGGCTGGAGTTCACCGATGGCCTGAACATCGTGACACTGAACGCCTTCTATCGCTGGCCGTCCGAGTCGCGCCGGTGGACGCCCTATGTCGGCGCGGGGGCCGGTGTTGCCATTCCGCATGTCGATATCCAGTCGGCCGGGGGCAAGACATTCGAGTATCAGCTGACAGGGCCCGCGCTTCAGCTTGTTGCCGGTGCAAGCTATGACCTGAACGACAAATGGGCGGTGTTCGGCGAATACAAGGGCACCTATACCCAGAACGAGGCGGATCTTGATAACGGCGGAACGCTGGAGACGGACCTCATCACCAATGCGCTGAACATCGGGCTGACCTTCCGCTTCTGACGATCAGCCCACGGGTATCGTGGCCTGCATCGACGGCCGCTGAGTGAATTCGGCGCACCAGCCTGCCAGCGCGGGCCGATCGCCGCGCCAGTCGCGGTTGCCGAGGCGGAAATCGAGATAGGCCAGCGCGCAGCCGGTGGCGATCTGCCCGATGTCCAGCCGGGCGGTGGCCAGATGATCCATCCAGTGGGTTTCGAGCGCATCCAGCGCGCGTACGATCTTTTGCCACTGCGCCTCGCCCCAGTCTTCCACGCGCATCTCTTCGGGCCGGCAGCGTATCTCGTACATCATCAGGACGGCGGCATCCATGATGCCGTCTGCCGTCGCCTCGAGCGTCAGCGATTCCCAGATACCCGCCTCGGGATAAAGCGTGCCATCGGCCCGGGCGTCGAGGAAGCGGCAGATCACCCGGCTGTCATAGATCGCCGGGCCATCGTCGCGAAGCAGCGTGGGAACCTTGCCGAGCGGGTTATGCGCGGTCGGCATATTCTGCGAGGCGAGGGGATGGCCCGAAGCAGGGAGGAGTTCTACCGCCGGCAGTTGTCCGGTTTCGTGCAGGACCACCATGACCTTGCGCACGAAAGGCGAGGTGGGGGAGTGGAAAAGCTGCATGTGCGTCCTCGGGTCGATTCACCGGGGCGCAGGGTATGGTGCCGGATGCGCCCTGTCCATTCACCACCGCGTGTGTGCGGCGGAGAAGTTTCATGCCTCCGGCGGGGATATTTTCAGAAAGATGAAGAGGGCGGGGGAAAGAGCGTGGCGGACTCGCCGGGGTGCCATTGCGGGTATTTCGTCATGATCGCCGTGAACCTGCCGGAGGCCAGAAAAGCCGCGAGCCAGCGCGCGAGGCAGGGCCAGGGCTGTGCGTTGAACCATGGTTTGTCAACCATGGCGAACTGGCGGACGAAGGTGAGTGTTGCCATGTCGGCCAGAGTCGGGCGTGGACCGAGCAGCCATGGGTTTTGGGCGAGTCTCTTGTCGAAATCCAGCAGGATCAGAGCCGCGTCTTCACGTTGCTGTGCCGGGTCGGTCTCTGTGTGGCGGGAGGCGTATTTGTAGCGGTCGAGGGCGGATTTGAAGGGGCCGTCGATCTGGGTGATGAGGGCGTGGCCTTCGCCGGGCATATCGAGCCAGCCTTCGGGATCGTTGCGCGAGAGCGCCCAGAGCATGATCTCCAGGCTTTGCTCGACGGTGGCGTCCGCTGCCACCAGCACCGGCACCGTGCCTTTGGGCGAGGCGGCCAGCAGTTCCGCGGGTTTGTCACGCAGCACCACCTCGCGCAGCTCGCACGGGATGCCGGCACTGGCCAGCGCCAGCCGCGCGCGCATGGCATAGGGGCAGCGGCGGAAGGAATAGAGGATGGGCAGGGTCATGCGGTGAGCTGATGGCCGTGCTGTCCGGTGATCCGTGCGGTGACGATGCCGCCTTCGGTCTGGTCGGCGCCGAATGTGACCTCGGTGAACTGTTCGGTGCGGCCCATGCGGGGGTTTTCCATCAGGATATGGTGGGTCTGGCCAAGCTGCGCGGTCAGGTGCCGGGCCACCTGTGCCTCGCCCGCCGCGCGCAGGCGGGCGGCGCGGGATTTGATGGCCGTGCCGTGGACCTGGGGCATGCGTGCCGCGGGCGTGCCGGGGCGGGGAGAGTAGGGAAAGACATGCAGCCAGGTAAGGTCGCAGTCGTCCACCAGCTTCAGCGAATTGTCGAACATCGCCTCGGTCTCTGTCGGGAAGCCGGCGATGATATCGGCGCCGAAGGTCATATCGGGGCGCAGGCGTTTGGAATCTTCGCAGAACCGGATGGCATCGTCGCGCAGGTGGCGGCGTTTCATACGCTTCAGGATCATGTCGTCGCCGGCCTGCAGGCTGAGGTGAAGATGCGGCATCAGGCGTGGTTCGGTGGCGATGGCCTGCATCAGGTTATCATCCACCTCGATACTGTCGATCGAACTGATCCGCAGGCGCGGCAGGTCGGGCACCAGTTTCAGGATGCGCATGACCAGATCACCCAGCCGGGGCGCCGCAGGCAGGTCTGCGCCCCAGCTTGTCAGGTCGACGCCGGTCAGGACAACCTCGTTGTAGCCGCGATCCACCAGCCGCTTGATCTGATCCACCACCACGCCGGCGGGGACGGAGCGGGAGTTGCCCCGGCCAAAGGGGATGATGCAGAAGGTGCAGCGGTGGTCGCAGCCGTTCTGCACCTGCACATAGGCGCGGGATCGGGAACCGAACCCGTCGATCAGGTGGCCGGCGGTTTCGGTGACGGACATGATGTCATCGACCTGCACCTTTTCGGTATCGCCGATGAAATCGGGCCCCTTCATCGCCGCCCATATCTGCGGCTGCATCTTTTCGGTATTGCCGATGACAAGATCGACTTCGGCCATGTTCGAGAAGGTTTCAGGCTCTGTCTGTGCCGCGCAGCCGGTAACGATGAGCTTGGCGCCGGGGTTGTCGCGTCGCAGTTTGCGGATTTCCTGGCGCGCCTTGCGCACGGCCTCTGCCGTTACGGCGCAGGTGTTGACGATCACGGCGTTCTCCACGCCGGCGGCGGCGGAGAGTTCTTTCATCGCCTCGGTCTCATAGGCGTTCAGGCGACAGCCGAGGGTGGTGAACTTCGGGGCGGTGGGTGCCATCAGGCCGATCCCAGGAAGGCGGGCGTGAACCTGCCGGAAAAGACATGCGCGGTGGGTCCGGCCATCCAGACGCCATCATCGCGCCAGTCGATCGTGATGGTGCCGCCGTCAAGCTCGATCGTCACCTTGCGCCCGGTCAGCCCGCGACGCGCCGCCGCCACCGCCGTGGCGCAGGAGGAGGAGCCCGAGGCCAGCGTGACCCCGACACCACGCTCCCACACGCGCATGCGCAGGTGATCGGGGCCGATCAGGCTGGCGAATTGCACATTCGTGCGTTCGGGGAACAGCGGGTGATGTTCGATTTCCGCGCCGCGCGCCGCCAGATCGACCGTTTCGGCGTCATCGACGAAGAAGGTGCAATGCGGGTTGCCCATGCCGGTGGCCACGGGGGCACCTTCGATGGGCAGGGTCAGCGTGTCCATCGCGCGGGCCAGCGGCACCTCCTGCCAGCTCAGCAGCGGCGCGCCCATGTTCACGCGGGTCAGCCCGCCGCCCGCATCCTCGGCCGTCAGCCGCCCCCGTTCGGTGATCAGGGTCAGGGCGGGCTTGCCGGACTCGTCCATGATGTGGCGGGCGATGCAGCGCGTGGCGTTGCCGCAGGTGGCGGAAAGCGAGCCGTCGGAATTGAAGAAGGTCAGGCGCGCATCGGCATCCGGCGCCGCTTCGATGACGGCAAGCTGGTCGAATCCCACGCCGCGATGACGGTCGGCGATGGCGGTGACAAGCGCGGCGGGCAGCGGGGCAGAGCCTGCCCGCTGGTCGATGACCACGAAGTCATTGCCAAGCCCATGCATTTTCATGAAGGGCAGGCCTGGGGTGTTTTCCGCCTTGCGCATGGGGCGGCATATAGCGTGGGGTGCGAGGTGAATCCAGAGACCCGTGAAAAAAGCGCATTATGGGCCTTGACCGCCCCTGCGGCTTTTTCTAGGTAGCAGGCCTCGAGTGGGCCGTTAGCTCAGTTGGTAGAGCAACTGACTTTTAATCAGTGGGTCGCTGGTTCGAATCCAGCACGGCTCACCACTTGATCCCCGAAAGGGGCACGGAAAAAACCCCGCGCCATCACTGGTGCGGGGTTTTTCGTTGGGTCCGGTCGCTCGCCGTGCTGGCCTAGCCCACGAACGCCTTCTCGACGACATATTCCCTTGGCTCTGAATTCGCGCCCTCGCGCAGGCCGAAGGTTTCGAGGATGGCCATGATATCCTTGTTGAACTGCAGCGATCCGCAGACCATGCCCCTGTCGGTTTCGGGCGACATCGGCGGCAGGCCCAGATCGGCGAACACCTTGCCCGTGCGCAGGTTGTCGGTGATCCGGCCCATGAACGGGCTCTGCTCGCGGGTTGTGGTGGGATAGTAACGCAATTTGCCGGCGACGATCTCGCCGATCAGCGGATCGTCGGGCAGCCCCTCGACCAGCTCGCGGCCATAGTCCAGCTCTGCCAGATCCCGGCAGGTGTGCATCATGATGACCTCGTCATACCGCTCATAGGTGTCGGGGTCGCGCATCAGGCTGGCGAAGGGGGCGATGCCGGTGCCGGTGGCGAACAGCCACAGCCGCTTGCCCGGCAGCAGCGCGTCGAGCACCAGGGTGCCGACGGGCTTGGGGCGCAGGATGATCTGATCGCCGGGCCGGATATGCTGCAGCCGGCTGGTCAGGGGGCCGTCGGGCACCTTGATCGAGTAGAACTCCAGCTCTTCGTCCCAGGCGGGGCTGGCGATGGAATAGGCGCGCAGCAGGGGTTTGCCGGTGTCGCCCATCAGGCCGATCATGACGAACTCGCCCGAGCGGAAGCGCAGGCTGCGCGGCCGCGTGACGCGGAACGAAAACAGCCGGTCGGTCCAGTGACGCACCGAAGTCACGGTTTGCGCGTCGGGGAGGGTGGGCACCGCTTTCGCGCTGTCGGATTTTACGGGGCGAGTGTCATTCATCGTCTCTATCCTTGCCAAATCAGGCGGTGCCGCGCAGGCGGCTTTGGTAATCGTGGCTTTGCCAGCCGGCGCGGGCCTGCCATTGTTCCCAGGGTTGGCGCGCGGTCAGTTCGGGCGAAATCTCCACTTCGTCAAAGCCCGCGCGGCGGGCCATCGCATATTGATCGGCCAGCACATGGCCGCGGGCCCGAAGCCGCCCGTTGAACCCCATCAGCCGCAGGCGCCGGGCCAGGGTGAAGCCGCGCCCGTCGGCGAAAGACGGAAACTCGACCCGAATCAGCGCAATGCCCTGCAGCAGCCCCGCCAGGCTGGCGGGGTCGGTATCCGAGGGCAGATCGACAGCCAGCATGGGCGCATCGGCGGGTGCGCCGATCTGTTCGGCACTGACGAAGCCGTTGGTCCAGTCGTCCTTGCCGAATCCCTGATCGGTGACGAGCATATTCATTGGCTGTTCCTCCTCTTTCGGCAGCGGGCCACGCACGACCTTGCCGTTGATGAAGTGAATTCCGCATTCTTCCTTTTCGGCATCGCGCCAGCGCCCGGCGCGCGGGTCTTCGCCCGGTGCCACGCGCGACGTGCAGGGCGCGCAGCCGATCGAGGGATAGCCCCTTGCCACCAGCGGATGGCGGGGCAGACGGTTGTTGATCATGTAGTCCTGCACGTCCTGCGGCGCCCAATGCGCCAGCGGGTTGACCTTGATCCGGCGGTCGCCCTCATTTTCGAAGAAGTCCAGCGTGGCGCGGGTGGCGCCCTGAAACCGTTTGCGTCCGGTGATCCAGGCGTCGAAATCGGCCAGGGCGCGTTCCAGCGGCTCTGTTTTGCGCAGATCGCAGCAGGCGTCGGTGTCTGCCTGGTGCAGCAGCCCCTCCGGATCGCGCGCGGCCACGGCCTCGGGGCGGGCGCGGATCGTGCGCACGTCGGTCAGGCCGAGCGCGGTGGCGACCTCTGCCTGATAGCTCAGGGTTTCGGGGAACAGCATCTGGGTGTCGATGAACAGCACCGGCGCGCTGCGGTCGATGACCGAAAGCATGTGCAGCAGCACAACCGATTCGGCCCCGAAGGACGAGACCAGCGCGATGCGCCCCACATGCGGATCGGTCAGGGCGCGTTCCAGCACCGCCTGCGCCGCGTGGTTGCGGTAGCGCGCGTTCAGGCCTGCTACCCGGTCGGCGACCGGGTGGATCATGGGATCATGCGGCATGTTTCCGGCCCCTTTCGGCCTCGGGGTAGAGCGCGGCCTTGAACGGGCCCGGCCCCAGCCGGCGATAGGCGTCGAGGAAGGTTTCCTCCTGTCCGTCGCGCAGGTCGAGATAGGCCAGAAGCAGCCGTTCGATGGCCGGCACGATTTCGTCATAGGCAAAACCCGGCCCCGCGCGCTCGCCGATGGCGAAATCCTGGGTGCCATCGCCGCCCAGGGTGATCTGATAGTTTTCCACCCCGGCCCGGTCGAGGCCCAGAATGCCGATATGGCCGACGTGGTGATGGCCGCAGGCGTTGATGCAGCCGGAAATTTTGATCTTCAGCGGGCCGATATCATGCGCCAGCCGCAGCTCTTCGAACCGGGTGGCGATTTCCTGCGCCACGGGGATGGAGCGGGCGGTGGCCAGCGCGCAGTAATCCATGCCGGGGCAGGCGATGATGTCGGACACCAGCCCGATATTCGCCGTGGCAAGATCCGCCGCGATCAGCCGTGCGTGCAGGGCGGGCAGGTTCGCGCGATGCACATGCGGCAGGACGATGTTCTGCTCATGGCTGACGCGCAGCTCGTCATGGCCGAATTCCTCGGCCAGATCGGCCATCACGCGCATCTGTGCGGCCGTGGCATCGCCGGGGGTGGCACCCGGCTTTTTCAGCGAGATCGTGACGATGGCGTAATCAGGGTTGCGATGCCGCGCCAGATTGGTATCGGCCCAGGCACGGAACACGGGGTCGCCGGCATGGGCGCTGTCATAAGCAACTGTCGGTCCCACGCTGAAGGCAGGGGCCCGAAATGCGTCACTGATCTGGCTGAACAGGGCCTGATCCGCCCCGCCAAACGCGGTGCGGCGCAGCAGGAATTCCTCCTCGACCATGGCGCGCACAGTCTCGATGCCGTTTTCATGGACGGTGATCTTTATGCGCGCCTTGTATTTGTTGTCGCGCCGGCCCAGCAGGTTGTAGACGCTGACGATCGCCTCGAGATAGGGCAGCAGATCGGCCTTGGGCAGGAAGGGGCGGATGACCTTGCCCTCCATCGGGGTGCGGCCAAGGCCGCCGCCCACGATCACCTCGAACCCGGCTTCGCCATTTTCGTCTCTGATCATGCGCAGACCGATGTCATGCGCCTTGACCACGGCGCGGTCGTTCGGGCTTCCGGTGACGGCGATCTTGAACTTGCGCGGCAGGAACTGAAACTCGGGATGGTCGGTCGACCATTGCCGGATCAGCTCGGCCCAGGGGCGGGGGTCCTCGATCTCATCCGCCGCAGCGCCCGCGAAATGGTCGGACGTCACGTTTCGGATGGTGTTGCCGCTGGTCTGGATGGCGTGCATTTCCACATCGGCCAGCGCCGACAGCATATCCGGCACATCGGGCAGTTTCGGCCAGTTGTACTGAATGTTCTGGCGGGTGGTGAAATGGCCATAACCCTTGTCGCACCGCTCGGCGATATAGGCCAGTTGCCGCATCTGCCGGCTGTTGAGCGTGCCATAGGGAACCGCGACGCGCAGCATATAAGCGTGCAGTTGCAGATACAGGCCGTTCATCAGGCGTAGCGGGCGGAACTCCTCCTCGCTCAGCGAACCGTCGATGCGGCGCGCGACCTGAGCGCTGAACTGGGCGACACGTTCCCGCACGAAGGCTTCGTCGAAATCATTGTACTTATACATTGCCGATCTCCACCTGCTTGCCATGGGCATAGTTTGACGGGCCGCGAGTGCGGAAGGTTTCGCGGAAATGCACCGGCTCGGGGCCGTTCGGGCCCGCCTTGGCATCGGCCAGATAGGCACCAACAATGCGCGATTGCTGGCTTTCGGCGAAAATCAGGCGGATCTGAGCGTGCGCTTCATCCTCGATCAACTCGGCCTCGTGCATGTGGCGGGTCCAGCGGTCGTCTTCGGTCAGCCAGATGGTGTCGCCATCCAGCAGGTCATTCGCGGTCACGACCTTCGGGGTGAATTTACGGCTCATAGGGCCAACTCCTTGGGGTGTGCGGTGGCGGTTGCGGGTTGGGCTGCGCGCGGCGCCAGGCCGAGCAGCAGCACGGCGGGGCCGTCCACGCCGTCAAGGCTTGCCGGAAGATCGGCCAGCGTGACCGCCCGCAACCGGCTGTCGGGGCGCGAGGCGTTTTCGACCACGGTCACCGGCGTGGCGGGATCGGCGCCATGCATCAGCAATCGGCCCTGAACGAACCGGGCGCTGCGCTTGCCCATATAGATGGCGGCGACCTCGCCCGCGCGGGCTAGCGCGCGCCAGTCATGTTCGGCAAAGCCCGCCACGTCATGCCCGGTCAGCAGCCGGACGGAGGAATTGCGCTGGCGCTTGGTGAAGGACTGGCCGATCTGCGCCACGGCGGCGGAGGCGGCGGTGATGCCGGGCACGATCTGCCAGTCGATGCCGGCGGCGGTCAGGGCGTCAAGCTCTTCGTCCAGCCTGCCGAACACCGCTGGATCGCCGGATTTGAGCCGCACCACATGGGCCCCCACACGCGCATGTTCGATCATCAGCGCATTGATGTCATCCTGTTGCATCGCGGGGCCGAAACCGGTTTTGCCCGCCTCGATGATCGTTGCCTCGCGCCGGGCGAGTTCCAGGATCTCGGGCGTGACAAGCCGGTCGTGGATCACCACATCGGCCGCGTCCAGCGCCTTGCGCGCCTTCAGCGTCAGAAGGTCGGGGTCGCCGGGGCCGGCGCCCACCAGATCGACCCGGCCCACCGGCGTGGGGGCCGACATGTGGCGCGACAGAAGCGCGTTCAGCGCATCGGGCAAGGCCGCCTCGCCAGTCGCATTCAGCGCTTTCGGGCCGGAATAGTCATAATATTCCGCCCAGAACGCCCGCCGCACCCGGCCCGGTGCCAGACGTTCGGCCAACGGGCGAAACGCCTTTGCCGCGCGGGCCAGAATGCCGAGCGTCTGCGGCAGCCGCTCCTCCAGCCCGGCCTTGATCGAGCGCGCCAGAACCGGGGCCGCGCCTTCGGTGCCAATGGCGATCGTCACCGGATCACGATCGACGATGGCAGGGGTCAGAAAGCTGCTGCCATCGAGATTATCGACGATATTGGTCGGAACCCCGGCCTCGGCCCCCATCGCGGCGATCCGCGCATCCTGTGCGGCGTCTTCATCGGCCGCGTAAAGCAGCGCGGCATCCTTGAGGTCGGCGCGCGCGAGGCCGCGTTGCGCAAGGATCAGCCGCCCTGTATCGGCCCAGGCGGAAATCTCGGGCGCGGGTCGCGTGGCGAACACGGTAATCCGCGCTTCGGTCTTCAGCAGCAGGCGCAGCTTGGCAATCGCCGCCGCGCCGCCGCCGGACACAAGGATGCGTCGGTTCTGAACGGACAGGAAGATCGGAAAATATTTCACGTCGGCCAGGCTCCAGTTTGTCTGGGCTTAAAATAGGGGATTGTTCCAAATCGGCGCCATATGCGGGAAGAAATAAGGACTTGGTCGGGCCAGCCCTGCGCAAACCGGAACGGCATTCCGGGTTCTGGCGCGCAGATGGTCCGGTGTTTCCCGGTGCGCCACGCAGGAAAACCCCGAGCGATGGCAAATCCGCCACGCTGCCGGGGGTTGGGGCGAATCCGGGGCCGCTGCGAAACGATGTACGGCTTGTCGGGAACTGATTTTCACGCTTGGCATTCTCTCTCTACGGGCGCGATGATAGATGTGCGGTCAGGCTGGTTTCGGTGGGTGTTTTTGATGGGCAGAGGTTTTGGCAGATGCGCCGTGGCGATCGTCATCGCGGGCTGGGCTGGTATGGCCTCCGGCACCGAGGTGCGGCTGACCGTTTCCGGCGCCGGGCAGGGGCTGGAGGGGGATCTGCGTGCCGCCTCTCTCGTGGTGTCCACCGCCGAGGATGAAAAAGCCAACCCGCAGGATCTGCTTTCCGCGGCGCGCGCGGATTATGCCCGGCTGGTCGGCGTGCTCTACGGCGCGGGCTATTACAGCCCGGTTGTGCATATCATCGTGGATGGGGCCGAGGCCGCGGTGATCCCGCCCTATGGCGCCCCGGCGCGGATCGACACCATCGCGCTTTCGGTCACGACCGGCCCGCGCTTTGCCTTCTCTCGGGCCCGTCTGGCGCCGCTCGCGCCGGGAACCGAGCTGCCCGAAGCGTTTGCCGCGGGCAAGACGGCGGAAAGCGGCGTGATCGTCGATGCGGTTACCGCGGGCATCGACGGCTGGCGCGCGCAGGGGCATGCGAAGGCCGCGCCGGCCGGTCAATCGCTTGTGGCCGATCACGCCACAAACACGTTGGATGCCGATATCCGGCTGGCCCCGGGGCCGCGCCTGACCTTCGGCAGGCTGACGCTGAGCGGCACGACGCGGATGCGCGAAGAACGGGTGCGCGCCATCGCGGGCCTGCCCAGCGGCGAAACCTTCTCTCCCGACGCGCTGGAACGCAGCGCCACCCGCCTGCGGCGCAGCGGCGTTTTCCGCTCGGTCACGCTGAACGAGGCGGCGACGCCCGGCCCCGATGGCACGCTTGATATCGAAGCCGCGCTGGTGGACGACAAGAAGCGCCGGCTCGGGGTCGGGGCGGAACTGTCATCGCTCGAAGGGCTGCGGTTGTCGACGTTCTGGCTGCACCGGAACCTGATGCGCGGCGGCGAGCGGTTGCGCATTGACGCCGAAGCAGGCGGGATCGGCGGCGAGTCGGGTGGCACCGACTATCGGCTCGGGGCCAATATCACCCGCCCCGCGACCTTCGGCCCGGACACGAGCCTGAGCGTTTTCGGCAATCTGGAGGAACTGGATGAGCCCGAGTATTTCGAACACAAGTTCGAGTTTGGCTTCGGGCTGAGCCGGCAGATATCCGATGACCTGACGGTGGGCGCGGGCGTCACCTATCGCTACAGCGAAGTCGAGGACGCGCTCGGCGACCGCAGCTTCAACCATATCACCTTTCCGCTGTTCGCAACCCGCGACAAGCGCGATGACAGGCTGAACGCGAGCAACGGCACCTATGTGCATCTGGCCGCGACACCGTTCGTCGGCATTGATAACAGCACATCGGGCGCGCAGATCGTGGCGGATACGCGCGTCTATCGCGGGTTCGGCGCCGACGATCGCACGGTGCTTGCCGCGCGGGTGCAGCTCGGTTCGGTCGTGGGGGCATCCACCGGAGAAGTGCCGCCCGACATCCTGTTCTTTTCCGGCGGCGGCGGCACGGTTCGCGGCCAGCCGTATCAATCGCTCGGGGTCGATCTCCCGAGTGGCGACACGATCGGCGGGCGGGGCTTTCTGGGGCTGTCCACCGAATTGCGGGTTGGCGTCACCGAGAGCATCGGGGTGGTCGGGTTCGCCGATGCGGGCTATGTGGGCCCCGACAGCTGGCCGGGCGGAAGCGGCGACTGGCACACGGGCGCCGGGCTTGGCCTGCGCTATGACACCGGGATCGGCCCGATCCGGTTCGATATCGCGGCGCCGGTCAGCGGAAGCACCGGCGACGGGGTTCAGTTTTACATCGGTATTGGGCAGGCGTTCTGATGCGGCATTTCCTCACGATCCTGTTTGCCCTTTTTCTGCCGCTGGCCGCGCTGGCGCAGGACACGTCCGAAACCGATCGCGGGCTGTTGCAGGGCTTTATCGAAGACAACCTGTCTGATGCCGGGCGCGAGGTGCGGATATCCGGGTTTGAGGGCGCGCTTTCCTCGCGCGCCACGATCGACGAACTGACCATCGCCGATGACGATGGAATCTGGCTGACCCTGCGCGGTGTCGTGCTGGATTGGTCGCGGGCCGCGCTGCTGCGCGGCCGCCTTGAGGTGCGGGAGCTTTCGGCGGCCGAAATCCTGTTGCCACGCCTGCCCGGGGCGGGAACCGGGGCCAAGCCGCCGGAGACGGAGGCCACGCCGTTTCAGCTGCCCGACCTGCCTGTTTCTGTCCAGATCGGGTTGATCAGGGCCGAAAAGGTCAGCCTTGGCGCGGCGCTGCTCGGTGCGGCGGCGGACGTGTCACTTGAGGGGAGCATGGAGCTGGCCGGTGGCGCCGGCCAGGCCGCGCTGACCATCCTGCGCATCGACGGGACGGCGGGCCGCTTCGTGCTTGATGCGGCCTATTCCAATGAAACCGACGTGCTGAAGCTCGATCTGGATCTGTCGGAAGAGGAAGACGGCATTCTGAGCAACCTGATCGGCCTTCCGGGCACGCCTGCACTGGATCTCACGGTCGTGGGCGAGGCGCCGCTTTCCGACTATACCGCCGAAATCCTGCTCTCTTCGGACGGGCAGGAGCGGCTGAGTGGCCAGATCCGTCAAACCGCAGTGGCAAGCGCAGAGGGCGCACCGCCGGTGCGTCAGTTTTCAGGGGATGTGGGCGGCGATATAACGCCGCTGTTCGCACCCGATCTGCGCCCCTTCTTCGGCCCCTATGTCAGTCTCTCTTTCACCGGAATGCGGGAACCGGACGGTCGGCTTGAGCTGAGCAGTTTCAGCCTTTCGTCCTCCGCGATGGTGCTGGGGGGCAATCTGGTGATCGGCGCGGATGGCCTGCCCGAACGGTTCGGACTTGACGGGCTGATCGGGGCGGAAGGGCCGGTTCTGCTGCCGGTCTCGGGCCCGGAAACCTGGGTGGAGCAGGCCGAGATCGCGGCAAGCTTCGATGCCTCCGATGGCGATCAGTGGACGTTGAGCGCCGCCGTTGCGGGGCTGTTGCGCGACGGGCTGTCGATCGACGCCATCACCCTAGCGGGGGGCGGTACGATCAGCCGGGGCGATCTGCAAAGCGTGACCGCCGATCTGGACGCCACCGCCAGTGGCATCGCGCATGCGAATGCCGATCTCGCCCGCGCCCTCGGCGAAGACCTGACCGTCAGCGCATCGCTGGTATCGCAAGAGGGCGAGGCGCTCAGGCTGACCCGGCTGGACGTCGACGGCGCGGGGCTGCAGTTGGCGGCACAAGGGCAGATTGGCGGCGTCGAGGCCGGTTTCCCCGTCGATGGCAGTTTGCGCCTGATCAGTGACGATATTTCCCGGTTTTCGGGCTTGGCCGGACAAAACCTTTCAGGCGCGGCCGAAGTGACGGTGACGGGGCGCGCAACCGCCTTGAGCGGTGCGTTCGACGCGGATGTGATCGCCCGCACAACCGGGCTGGGCATCGGGATGGCACAGATCGACCCGCTGTTGGGCGGCGAAACCGTGCTCGAGGCGACGGCCCGGCGCGATGAAGACGGCACCACCCTGGACCGTTTCGTCATCACGAATGACGCGGTTTCCGCCACCGCGAAGGGCACCATCGACAGCAACGCGGCAAACCTCGATCTGCAGGCACGCCTGTCGGAGCTTTCGCTCGTCATGCCGGAACTTTCGGGGCCCGCGACACTGGACGCTGCGATACGCTGGGCGAAAGACGCGCCCGTCATCCTCGACCGGCTGGAGGCAGAGGCCATGGGCACGCAACTGAGCGGTGAGGGCACGCTGGATCTCGCGGATGAAACCCTGCCCGCCTCCGGTACGCTGCGGGTTTCGGCCGCCGATCTGGGGCGGTTCTCGGCCCTTGCGGGGCGGCCGCTGGGCGGGGCGCTCGAGGCCGTGATTTCCGGCGCAGGGGCGGTAAAAGGCAGCGATTTCGATGTGACGCTGGAGGCACAGGGGCAGAACCTTGCCGGCGGCATGGGCGATATCGACAAACTCTTCAGGGGGCAGACCACCCTCTCCGTCGCCGCGGCACAGGCCGACGGGCAATTGCGTATCGGCCACCTTCGGCTTCAATCCCCCGCGCTGACCGCGAATGTGGAAAGCGGCCAGAGCGACAGCCTGGAGTTCACGGCAAACCTGTCGGATCTGGCGCTTCTCGCCCCCGATTTTCCCGGACCCGCCTCGGTGACCGGCACTGCGCGGCCGGATGGGCGCGATTGGCTGGTTGACCTGAATGCCACCGGGCCGGGGGGCACGACCGGTACGATTTCCGGGCGGGTGGCGGAAAACGCCGAAACCGTGAACCTTGCGCTGGCGGGGGCGGCGCCGCTGGGGCTTGCGAATACATTCATCGCGCCACGGTCCCTGCTGGGAACGCTGCGCTATGACCTGCGGGTGGACGGAAAACCGGGGCTTCAGGCGCTTTCGGGCGTGATCTCCACCACCGACGCGCGCCTTGCCGCGCCGACGCTGGGGCTGGCGCTGAGCAATATCGGGGCCACGATCAACCTTTCGGGCGGGCGCGCCGTGATCGACGTGACCGCCCGCAGCGCTGATGGCGGAACGATGAGTGTAGCCGGGCCTGTCGGCCTGTCGGCGCCGAACGAGGCGGATCTGAGAATTGTCTTCAACAGGTTCGTGCTGCGCGATCCGGCACTGTATCAAACCAGCCTCAGCGGGCAGGTCGATATTCGCGGGCCGTTGCAGGGGGGCGGCACCATCCGCGGAACGCTCGAACTGGGCCATACCGAAGTGCAGGTGCCATCGACGGGCCTGTCGGTCACCGGCACGATCCCCGACAATCTGACCCATTTGAACGAAGCCGGTAACGTCCGGGCGACACGGGCGCGGGCCGGCCTTCTGGGCACCGGCGATGACGGTGATGGCAGCGGGGGCGGCGGGCTGGGGCTGGGGCTGGATATCCGGATCATCGCGGCGAACCAGATTTTCGTGCGCGGGCGCGGCCTGGACGCGGAACTGGGCGGGCAGTTGCGCCTGGTTGGCACAACGTCGAATGTTATTCCGATCGGGCGGTTCGATCTGGTGCGGGGGCGGCTGGATGTGCTGACCAAGCGTCTGACGCTGACCGATGGCCAGATCCGTCTGGAAGGCCGGTTCAGCCCCTATATCCGCCTCGTGGCCGAATCCCGGGCCGAGGATATCGACATTCAGGTGATCGTCGAAGGGCCGGTCGACGCGCCCGAGGTGCGTTTCGAATCCACCCCTGAATTGCCGCAAGACGAGGTTCTGGCACGGCTGCTGTTCGGCCGTGGCATCGCCACCCTGTCGCCTTTCCAGGCGGCGCAGCTTGCCGGCGCCGTCTCCACGCTGGCCGGGCGCGGCGGCGGTGGCCTTGTTTCACAATTGCGGCGGAATTTCGGGCTGGATGATCTCGATGTCAGCTCGGATGCCGAGGGCGCCACGTCGTTGCGCGCGGGCAAATACCTGTCGGAGAATATCTATACCGATGTCACGGTCGATTCCGCCGGCAAGAGCGAGATCAACCTCAATCTGGACGTCATCAACAACGTCACGGTCAAGGGCAGCGCCGATAGCCTGGGCGACACCAGCCTCGGGATTTTCTATGAGCGGGATTACTGAGCCGGGGGGCGGCTCAGAGAAGGCCCTGAAGATAGCGGCCGTATTCGTTCTTCTTGAACATCTCGGCCCGCTTGATCAGCTCTTCGCGGGTGATCCAGCCGTTTTCAAAGGCAATCTCGTCGGGGCTGCCGGTTTGCAGGCCCTGCCGTTTTTCCAGGGTGCGCACGAAATTACCGGCGTCGAGCAGGGAATCGTGTGTGCCCGTGTCCAGCCAGGCATAGCCGCGCCCCATGCGCTGCACGTTCAGCAGCCCTTCTGCCAGATACATTTCCAGCAGGGTGGTAATCTCCAACTCGCCGCGGGCAGAGGGTGTTACCCTGCGCGCGCGGGCCGGGGCGGTGCCATCGAGGAAATAGAGCCCGGTCACGGCGTAGCTCGACGGGGGAACCTCGGGTTTTTCGATGATGGCCCGCGCGGTGCCTTTCTCGTCGAAATCCACCACGCCGTAGCGTTCGGGATCGGCGACACGATAGCCGAAAACAGTGCCGCCGACGGCCTGTTTGTCGGCCTCTGCCATCAGGTCGGGCAGGCCGTGGCCGAAGAAGATATTGTCGCCCAGCACCATGGCCGAAGGCGCGCCGGCAAGGAACTCTTCCGCCAGAATATAGGCCTGGGCCAGCCCGTCGGGCGCGGGCTGGGTGATATAGGTAAAGCGCAGCCCCCACTGGGTGCCGTCACCCAGAAGCCGACGGAACTGATCCTGATCGGCGGGGGTGGTGATGATCGCGATTTCCTGAATGCCGGCCAGCATCAGCACCGACAGCGGGTAATAGATCATCGGCTTGTTGTAGATCGGAACGAGCTGTTTCGAGACGCTGAGCGTGATGGGGTAGAGCCGAGTGCCCGAGCCCCCCGCCAGGATGATGCCTTTTCGCTTCAGCGTTGATTGCTCGGTCATTCGGTCCTCGTTAAACATTCAAATCGTCAAGAATATCGGCAAGCCCCGCGCGCCAGTCCGGGCGCGGCAGGCCAAAGGCGGCTTCGGTCGCGCCGCAATCCATCTGCGAGTTCAGCGGGCGCCGCGCGGGGGTCGGGTAGGCGGTGGTCGGAATGTCGGTGACGGCGCAGCCCAGATCCGCCTGGCGAAAGATTTCCCGCGCGAAATCGGCCCAGCTGACATCCGGTGCGCCGGAAAAGTGATAGGTTCCGGTCAGTCCCGTATCACCGGCAAGCTGTGCGGCGATGGCGAGGCAGGCGTCGGCGATGGCGGCGGCCGGCGTCGGCCCGCCCACCTGATCGGCGACGACGGTCAGCGCGTCACGCTCGGTGCCCAGACGCAGCATCGTCTTGACGAAATTGTTGCCATGAGCCGACACCACCCAAGAGGTGCGCAGAATGGCGTGGGGGCCACCCGCCGCGCGAATGCCTTCCTCCCCCAGCAGCTTCGAGCGGCCATAGGCGCCCAGCGGGCCGGTGGGCGCATCCACCGGGAAAGGCGCGGTGCCGGCGCCGTCAAACACGTAATCGGTGGAGATATGGATCAGCGGGAGGCCGCGCTCTGCCGCAACCTTTGCCAGCGCCGCGACGGATGTGCCGTTCACGGTGTTGGCAAGCGCCTCTTCGGTTTCCGCCTTGTCGACGGCGGTATAGGCGGCGGCGTTGATGAACGCGCCCGCTTCCACGGTTTCGGCAAAGCGGGCCACGGCGCCCGGATCGGAAAAATCGACACTCTCCCGCCCGAATGCATCCACATCACCGCGCCGCTGCAGCTCTGTCGCGACCTGGCCGGACTTGCCGAAAACCACCAGCCTCATGCAGTTTTCCCCAGCCGCTGGCCAACACCGTCACGCGCCTGCAGGGCGCGCCACCAGTCTTCGTTGTCCAGATACCACTGCACCGTCTTTTCCAAACCCTGTTCCAGCGTCACGGAGGGTCGCCAGCCCAGTTCCGTGCGGATGCGCGAAGGATCGATAGCATAGCGCAGATCATGGCCGGGCCGGTCGGTGACAAAGGTGACCTGATCGGCATAGGCCGTCGCGCCCGGCCGCTTTTCATCCAGAATGGCACAGATCATGCGCACCAGATCAATATTGCGCGCCTCGTTCTCGCCACCGATATTGTAGCTGCGGCCAAGCGCGCCCTTTTCCAGCACCAGCAACAGCGCGTCGGCATGATCTTCCACATAAAGCCAGTCGCGCACATTCTCGCCCTTGCCGTAAACCGGGATCGGCTCTCCGGCCAGCGCCTTGAGGATGACCACCGGGATCAGCTTTTCGGGAAAGTGGAACGGCCCGTAATTGTTGGAACAGTTTGTCAGCACCACCGGCAGGCCATAGGTTTCGTGCCAGGCCCGCACCAGATGGTCAGAGGCCGCTTTCGAGGCGGAATAGGGACTGTTCGGCGCATAGGGCGTATCTTCGGTGAACTGCCCCTCGGCCCCCAATGTTCCGTACACCTCATCGGTCGAGATGTGGTGAAAGCGGAACCCTTCGGGCCGGCCCTTGCCATCCCAATAGGCGCGGGCGGCTTCCAGCAGGTGATAGGTGCCGTTCACATTGGTTTCGATGAACGTGCCGGGCGCGTCGATCGAGCGGTCCACATGGCTTTCGGCGGCCAGATGCATCACCGTGTCGGGCTGATGCGCGGCAAAGATCCGGTCCAGCGCGGCGCGGTCGCGGATATCGGCCCGCTCGAACGTATAGGCCGGGCTTTCGGCCACGCTGGCCACATTATCCAGACACGCGGCATAGGTCAGCGCATCGAGGTTGATCACCTCATGCCCGCGCGCCACGGCCAAGCGCACCACGGCAGAGCCGATAAACCCTGCGCCACCTGTCACCAAAATCTTCATCACGCTGGCCGATACTGAAAGGGTGTGTCGAAATTGCGAAGAAAAGGTGCCGCTTCGTCTTTTTCGGAAAGGATGGCTGCGGTGCCCTCCATTCCCCAGTCGATGCCGATATCGGGGTCATCGAACCGCACGGCGCCATCGCATTCGGGTGCATAGTAATCGGTGCACTTATAGATGATCTCGGTATCCGGCTCGCGCGTCACGAAACCATGCAGAAACCCCGCCGGGATCAAAAGCTGCCTGCCGTTTTCAAAAGAAAGCTCCTCACCCACCCATTGGCCATAGGTGGGCGAGCCCTTGCGGATATCAACCGCCACGTCAAACAGCCGCCCGCGCCCGCAGCGCACCAGCTTTGCCTGCGCATGCGGGGGCGACTGGAAATGCAGCCCGCGCACTGTGCCGATCTCGCCGGAAACCGAGTGATTGTCCTGCACGAAATCATAGAACAGCCCGGCCGCTTCCATCGTGCGACGGTTCCAGCTTTCAGAGAAAAAACCGCGATGATCGCCAAAGCGTTTTGGCGTGAGAAGCTTCACCCCCGCCAGTTTCGTATCCTGAACCTGCACCGCACCTGCCTCCAAAACCCGAATTGGAAAAATCCATGGGTTTCAATTAGCAAGTCGGCCGGGCGCTGTCACGGTGTGATGCGGGGCTTTGCGTGGGGGGCAGCCCCGACATCAGCGGTTGACCGAGATCCGGTTCATGCGAACGTGAAATCCGCCATGTCCAGTTCCGCCTGGCTGACCCCGCCGACCAGTATCGTGTGGCCCGCGTATGTCACCTGAACAAAAGGGCTGCTGCCGACAGTCACCTCGCTGATTTCAAGCGCAGTGAAGGCGCCGGGCCCATCGGTTAGCCTGATCATGTCCGCCCCGTCGTCGAATGCTTTGATCGTGTCGGTCTCTGCGCGGGTGAAATCGTCAAAGATGAACGTGTCCGCCCCGGCGCCGCCGATCAGCAGATCGTCGCCCGCGCCGCCGGTCAGCCTGTCCCGGCCGCCGCCGCCGTATAGCCTGTCGTCGCCATCGCCGCCGTCGATGGTGTCGCGGCCCTTGCCCGCGCGGATCCTGTCTTGGCCGGCCTCACCGAAAAGCGTATCGCCACCGCCGCCGCCCCGCAGCCGGTCGCGCCCGCCGCCGCCATAGGCCAGATCGCTGCCGGCGGCACCAATGATCCTGTCGCGGCCGCCATCGCCATGAAGCGTGTCGTTCCCGCCCTGGCCCAGCAGCCTGTCATGGCCCGCGCCGCCGCGCAGAAGGTCGCCGCCGCCACCACCCTCCAGCCGGTCGCGCCCGTCGCGGCCATCCAGCGTGTTGGCGTTTTCATCACCGATGAGCGTGTCGGCATGATCACTGCCCGACAGGCCCTCGATCTCGATATACCGATCCCCCGCCGCGTGGCCGGTGTTGCCAGCGGGGCGGGACAGGCTGGCGCGCACCCCGGCGGGAGATGTGGAGTAATCGGCAATATCAGTGCCTATTCCACCGTGAAGCGTATCTGCGCCGCCGCCACCGGTCAGGATGTCATCGCCGCGATAGCCCTGAAGCTCCTGATCGCGCGCGCCGCCGACGATGCGGTCGCCCGATGTGCTGCCCCGAAGTTTCGGGGCGCCGTCCAGTGACTCGGTGGCGAGCGATATGCGGGTCACGTTGAGAATGTCGCCGGTGGTCAGCTGCGCGCCGGTGATCGGGCTGCCATCGGCGCTTTTCAAAACCACCGATTCATCACCGTAGCGCAGGATCGCACCCGCCGCGCGCGGCGTCAGGGTGATCGCCGAAATGTCACGGATCATGCCCCAGTCGGACAGATCCAGCCGGTCTTTCCCGGCTTCGAAATCCGTTATCTTCTCGCTCTCGCCATCGGCCGCCAGCACGAAGGTGTCGGCGCCCGCACCGCCCGCCATCACGTCCTGCCCGGCGCCATCGAACAGAATGTCGTTGCCAATGCCGCCGGTCAGCGCCTCGTCGCCATGGGTGCCCATCAGCACATCACCCAAAGCGCCCGGCGACAGGGTGAATTGCGACATGCCCGCCTCTGCCCCGGACAGAACGAAAAGCTGCACCTCCGCCCCCACGACACGCACCGCGATGTCGGTGATGTTCGACAGGCTGCTTTCGGTGGTGTCCATCACCGTTTCCAGATGCATCAGGCGGCCATCGTCCAGCAGGGTGAACAGGCTCAGCCCGTCATCGTTGCCGCCGGCCAGAACGAAGACGCGCCCGCCGAAGCTGAAACTTTCCAGGATCGAAGCGCCGGCAAACCGTGTGGTGAGATCGTCCATCACCTGGCTGACCGGGGTCAGAGCGCCGGTGCCGTCCACCGTCAGCACCGTCAGGCTGGAGGATTGGGCCGAGGCGAGGATCACATATTGCCTGCCCCCGGCGCTGACCACCTCCAGCGCTTGCGGCCCGCCGACCGGCAGCGCCTCGGCCGCGCCGACAGAGGCCGCGGCGCTCAACCCGCCCTTGCCCCCGACCCGGAAACTGCTGACGCCATGTTCGGTGGCCGAGGCGGTGATGACAAAATCCTGCCCTTCTACGCTGACATGGGCAAGAGAGGTTATTCCAGTGGAATAGAGACTGTTTTTACCCCCGACCTGCGTCACCGGGGCAAGCGTGCCGTCCGCCTCAAGGCGGAACGCCGACAGGCCCGCGCCGTCGGTTTTCGCAAGATAGATGAAAGTCGCCCCGCCCTTGCTCAACGCCAGCGCCTCGACCCGGTCAACCGCCTGGCCGGTGCGGGTGGCATAGATCGTCTGGCTGTCGGCCTCGGCCATCGCGGCAACGGCGGCGACATCATCCCGGCTCAGCGTCACCGGGCCATCCCCGAGCGTAACGGTCAGGCCGTTGGGAAGCGCAGGGGAATAGTCCCGCACCCCGCCGACCAGCGGCAATGCCGCCTCGTTCAGAACGAATTTCACCCGCGTACCGGCGCCATTGTCTGTCAGCACCAGATCCGCGCCCGTGCGATCATTGCCCGCGTCCAGCCGGGCGACGACCGACGCGCTCGCAAGCACGCCGTCAAAGACCGTGCCCCGATAGGAGAAATAGCCCACCCCTTACCACACCTTTCCACGCACCCCTGCGTTGGGCCAAGGCTGGCAGAGCGGGCTTAACCGGAGATTGCCGGCGCGCGGCGGAATTGTGGCGGATACGGAAAATCCGAACGAATCCGGCGCGCGTCCCTACGGGGTTGCCCAGCAGGTGGCCGGAACGGCGAACAGGTATTTCACCTTGCCGCGATAGGCGCCGCTGTCGGGCGCGATCGTGCCAAGCGGCGCCGCATCCGGCGCACAACCGGGGCCGGCGGGAATGTCGGAGACAAACAGAACCGGGCCCGCCGCGTCGGCCGGAACCGGGTATTTCAGCGCATAGTGATGCGGGGCGCGGCCCGTTGCGGGCGGGGCGTAAAACCGCAGCCCGCTGTTGCGTCCGGTATAGAAAAGGTCGGCCAGAACATCGCGGTTTTGCGCGACGACCGTGCTCAGCCCCGCCTGCCGCGCGGCGGTAATGATCTGCGTGCTCATCGCGGCGCGGCCAAGATAGCGGGCAAGGGCCGGATTGCCGTCAAGCGCCGGGTGCAGCGCCAGCGCCCCGGCCAGCGGCAGGGCAAGGCTCAGCGCGCCGTTGATGCCGAAGGACAGGATCAGCCAGGGCCGTGAAAGCCAGGGCAGAACAGTGACTGTTCCGGCCAGATAGGCCGCCGCCGCCCAGTTCGCATAGGCCCCTGACAAAAGCGCCTGCACACAGACGATGGCCAGGATGGGCAGCGAAAAGATCAGCAGAACCTGCCGCTCGGGTCCCGCGCCGCGCGCGCGCAGCGCCATCCAGAGCAGCCCGCCGAACAGAACCGGCCCGAACACGGCGAACTGGCTAGCGAAGAAACTCAGGAACCCGGAAACGTTCAGCCCGGCCCGGCTGGCGGGGTCGCGCACCCAATCGGCATTGTCGAGCGTATGTTCGACGGTGGAAAACCCGTTCAGGATATTCCAACCGATATTGGGCGCGATAGTCACTGCAAACGCGGCCAGCACGATCAGCGCGTCACGCGGGCGCGGCCGGGCCCCGGGCAGGATCGCGGCGGCCAGGGCGGCACAGATCAGATAGTAGATCGCCGCGTATTTCGACAGGAACGCCAGCCCAAGCGCCAGCCCGGTCAGCAGCGCCGCCGGGGCCGTGCCGCCCTTGCTCAGCAGCCGCACATACCCCGCCAGCGCCAGCGCCAGGAACGGAAACATCACCGTGTCGGTCGAGATCAGGATCGAGGCCAGCGCCACCATCGGCAAGGTGGCATAGCCCGCCGCGACCAGAACCGCCGCCCGCGCACCAAACAGGCCGGCGGCAATACCGGCGAGGATCAGCGCGGTGGCGGCGTGAAACAGCGGGCCGGGCAGGCGCACCCAGAACGGCGCGTCACTGCCGGCCAGTTCGGTTACGGCGCGGATCACCCAGCCGATCATCGGCGGCTTGGAATAATAGCCGAAGGCCAGCTCCTGCCCCCAGAGCCAGTATTGCGCCTCGTCCACGAACAGATCCAGCGGGGTGACGGCCAGCAGCGCCACCCGCAGTGCCGTCAGCGCCAGAACGATCGCCGCTGCGCGCCACAGCCACCCGGCCTGTTCAGCTCGCGCGGCGTTTTTCGGCATAGATCAGGCTGAGATTGCGAAGATAGATGAACAGGCCCATCGCCTGGCCCAGAACAAACACCGGGTCCTTGCGGTAAAGCGCATAGGCAAACAGGATGATCCCGCCGCCGATCGAGAAATACCAGAAGGCCAGCGGCACCACCGAACGCCCGGCCTTTTCGGATGCGATCCATTGCACCAGAAACCGCGCGGTGAACAAAAGCTGCCCGCCAAGCCCGATCATGACCCACCAGAATTCAAGCCATGTTTCCACATGCAGCCAGGAAAAGAGGGTCTCAAACATCGGCCCCGGCCTCCACCGGCTGCGCCTTCTTGCGGCGCCGAATCAACCAGGCGACGCCGATCAGATCGTAGATGCCGACCAGCGCGCGCTGGAAATTGCTGTAGTTCGAGCGGCCCGCGTGGCGTTCGCGATGGGCGACATCCACCAGCGCCACCTCCCACCCGTCGCGCTTGGCAAGCGCGGGCAGGTAACGATGCATATGATCGAAATAGGGGAAGGCCAGAAACGCGTCGCGGCGAAAGCCCTTCAGCCCGCAGCCGGTGTCGCGCGTGCCGTCTTTCAGAATGCGGGCCCGCAACCCGTTGGCAAAGCGCGAGGCGAGCTTCTTTGACAGCGTATCCTGCCGCCCGACCCGCTGCCCGGCGACAAGGCCGAGGCGCCCGGTCTGATCCTCCAGAAGCGGGGTGAACAGCTTCGGCAGCTCCGATGGCGGGTTCTGCCCGTCGCCGTCGAGCGTACAGATGATCCGGCCGCGCGCGGCCAGGGTGCCGCTGTGCACACCGGCGCTTTGCCCGGCAGATGTGGGATGCTGCAACAGCCGCAGCGTGGGGTGGCGGGCCATCAGCGATTTCACCTTGGCCGCCGTGTCATCGGTGGAACCGTCGTCAACAACGATGATTTCGTATTCGGTCAGGCCGTCACAGGCCTGCGCGATCTCGCCCAGCACGGCCTCGACGTTCCCGGACTCGTTTTTCATCGGAATAACGATCGAGACTGCTGTCATGGGGGCCTCTCGGGGGCGGAAATTCACGCGGGTTAAACACGAATGACGCGGCATTGTCTACCGCGCAAAGGCGGAAGATCAGCCGCGTTGCAGGGTGTCGCCGATGCTCAGCCGCGGGGTCAGTTCGATCCGCTCGTCGGCGTGGTCCAGGCCGGCCTCGGTGCAGCGGGCGATGATCTCGGCCGCCTTTCTGCCGATCTCGCGCCGGCAGGCATCCATCGTCGCGAGCTTCGGGTTCATGCCGTCAAGAAGTTCGATGCCGTTGAACCCCGCCAGCCCGACCTGGCCGGGCACCGCGATGCCATTGTCCAGGCAGTAAAGCAGCCCGCCCGCGGCGATCATGTCGTTCGAATAGTAGAGGAAATCGATATCCGGGGTGCGTTTCAGAACCGTCTCGGTCATCTCGCGCCCTTTCAGAAGGGCTGAACCGCCGGAATAGAACTCGTGATCGGCCATTTCGATGCCCGCCTTGGCCAGCGCGCCGGTAAAGCCTTCGAACCGTTTGCGCGCGCGGTGGTCCAGCGGCATCTTCGTGCCCAGAAAGGCAATGCGCTTGTACCCTGCCGCAGCGATCGCATTGGCCATTTCCTTGCCCGCGCGGCGGTGCGAAATGCCGACCACGGAATCGACCGGGGTGCCATCGGTATCCATGATCTCGACAATCGGGATGCCCGCGTTCTCCAGCATGGCGCGGGAGGCGTCGCTGTGTTCCAGCCCGGCGATGATCACGCCCGACGGCCGCCATGACAGCATTTCATACAAGACACGCTCTTCGCGTTCGGGGCGGTAATGGGTGATGCCCACCACCGGCTGCAGCGGGCTTTCCTCCAGCACCTCGGAAATGCCGGTCATGACCTCGGGGAACACCATGTTGGACATCGACGGAATGATCACCGCCACGAGGTTCACCCGTTGCGACGCCAGCGCGCCGGCGATCTTGTTGGGCACATAGCCCAGCCTTTTGGAGGCGGCCAGCACACGTTCCCGCGTGGCCTGGCTGACATCGCCGCGATTGCGAAGTACGCGGCTGACGGTCATCTCACTGACCCCCGACGCTTCCGAGACATCGCGAAGGGTCAGCGGGCGGCGTGGCCGGGGGGGAGGTGCGTCGTTCAATGGCGTGCCCTGTCGCTTGCAAACTCTGGTTCTAGTTAGCGGTAAAGGTGCCGATTGTCCAAGGGCCAAGCGCGGCGGGCGCACGGGTGAAACAGGCAGGGTTGAAACCGCGCCGCTTTCCGGCAACAACTACGCCACCGGCCCCGTAGCTCAGCAGGATAGAGCGACCGCCTCCTAAGCGGTAGGTCAGTGGTTCGAATCCACTCGGGGTCACCATTCCGCGCTATCCGTTCAGCAAGGCCCGGTGTTCGGCGATCAGGTCGCGCAGAAAACCGGCCACGGCGCGGACGCGCGGCACCGTTGCAAGATCGCGGTGGATCACCAGCCACATATCCTGCGTCATCCCGGTTTGCTCGCGCGCGCGGGTCAGCCCCGTGCCGCGCCCCAGAAAATCCGGCAGCACCGCGAGGCCAAGCCCGATACGCGCGGCCTGGGCCTGGGCCGAGAGCGTCGTGGTGGCCAGCACCGGCGGGCGGCCGGCCAGACGGGCAGTGATCCAGCGCGCGACGAGCAGGTTGGCGTGGCTTGCGTCCCACCCGATCAGCGGCACCTCTGCGCCACGGTCACTGGCGGCCACCAGATCGGGGCTGCCGTAAAGGCCATAGCCCACGCGTGCCAGCCGCTGCCGGGTGACATTGCCATGCACCGGCGCTTGCATCCGCAGCGCCAGGTCGGCCTCATGCCGGTTCAGATCGACCGAGGCGATATCGGTCGAGATGGCCAGCGACAGTTGCGGATGGCGGCCCAGAAGCCGGGGCAGGGCGGGCAGGATCAGGTTGGAGGCCAGTGTTTCGGCGGTTGCCAGCCGCACCTGGCCGGCCACCTGAGACCGGGCGCTGGCCCCGGCGCCAAAGGCATGGGCGGCGGTCTCCAGCGCCTCGGCACGGGGCACAAGCGCGGCGCCCTCGTCCGACAGCCGGTAGCCCGATTGATGGCGCAGGAAAAGCGGCACACCCAGCGCGGCCTCCAGCCGCTCGATCCGCCGCGCGACGGTGGCCAGCCCCAGATCCAGCGTTTCCGCCGCTCCGCGCAGGCTGCCGGCCCGCGCCACTGACAGAAAGACCCTGGCATCGTCCCAGTTCACCGTGCCGCCTCCTGTTCCGGTATCGGAAAACGGATTGCCGTTTTTGACTATAACGCCCCGATTGCGGGACACCTAGCTCTGCTGTGTTGCTTGAAAAGGAGGGTGCATGATGCAGACCCGCAATTTGACGAAAGACCTGACCGTTTCGGCCCTAGGGCTCGGCTGCATGGGTATGAGCGAATTCTACGGCGCCCGCGACGATGCGGAATCGCTGCGCGTGCTCGACCGGGCGCTGGAGCTTGGGATCACCTTCTACGATACGTCCGACATGTATGGCCCGCACCATAACGAAGAGCTGCTGGGCGGCTGGATCAAGGACAAGCGCGACCGGGTGGTGCTGGCGACCAAGTTCGGCGTCGTGCGCGACCCCGGCGCATATGGCCGCAGTGTGGATAACAGCCCGGCCTATGCCCGCAAGGCGCTGGAGGCGTCGCTGACCCGGCTCGGCACCGACCATATCGACCTTTACTATGTTCACCGGATCGAGGCCGACCGCCCGATCGAAGAGGTGATGGGCGCCCTGTCGGACTTCGTGGCCGAGGGCAAGATCCGCCATATCGGGCTGAGCGAGGCCAGCGTCGAAACCCTGCGCCGGGCCCATGCGGTGCATCCCGTGACCGCCCTCCAGACCGAATATTCCCTGTGGACGCGCGAGGTGGAGGCCGAAATCCTGCCGACCTGCCGCGAGCTTGGCATCGGGTTCGTGCCCTATTCGCCGCTGGGCCGCGGCTTTCTGACCGGGCGGTTCACCGGCGCGCAGGATTTCGAGGCGGGTGATTTCCGCGCTGCCCTGCCGCGCTTTGCGGGTGACAACCTGCAGGCCAACCTGGCCCTGGCCGACAAGGTGCGCGACGTGGCCCAAGATGCGGGCGCGACACCGGCGCAGGTGGCGCTGGCATGGCTGCTGGCGCAGGGCGACGATATCGTGCCGATCCCCGGCACCAAGCGGGTGAAATACCTTGAGGACAACGTGGGCGCCGTGGGCCTGACACTGAGCGACGCGCAGATGGCCGCACTGACCGAGGCATCGGGCAGCCTGCCCGTCATCGGCGCGCGGTATAGCGAAGAGGGGATGAAAGGGGTCAATGTCTGACCCTGTCCGGGCGCTGTCTCAGTAGCGCAGGAAGAACTGGCCGGCGCTTGGTTTGCGTTCGGCCAGCCCGTCCCGCTCGAAGATCGACATGACGTTGAGCAGCGTCCAGCCGTCCCGTGCGAGGCGGGTGCGGATCTCCGCCGCCGCGGCGGCGGTGCTGGCGCAGGCGGAATCGGGAAGCTCGATGACGCCGTAGTGAAGACGCAGCGGATTGTCCCGCTTGGCCTTGTAGTCGGCGAAACAGGCGGCCGAGGCCGGAACGGCCGAAAGCAAGGCCAGGCAAAGCGGGATTACGAAGCGGCTGTTCATGGGGGTGAGTGTGGCGATCCGGCGGGTGTTATTCAACAATCTTCCTGCGTCATGCCCCGGTTATCGGCCCGCCGGGGGGCCGCGCCCCGGCACCTGCCTGCCGAGCCGACGGTTTTCACTTGCGGCGGGTCCGGCGGCGGGCGATGTCGGGTCATGATCACCACTGCCCCTGATTTCAGCTTCGAACAGGCCGCGTTCGCGCGCGGTGCCCGCACCGTCATCGGCGTGGACGAGGTGGGCCGCGGCCCGCTCGCCGGTCCGGTGACCGCCGCCGCGGTGCGGCTCGATCCGGCGCGCATTCCCGCCGGGCTGAACGATTCCAAAAAGCTGGGCGCCCGACGCCGCGAAGCGATCTATGCCGAGCTGATCGAGGTTGCCGATGTGTCGGTCGCCCATGCCAGCGTGGAAGAGATCGACCGGATCAACATCCTTGCCGCGTCGCATCTTGCCATGTGCCGCGCCATCGCGGGGCTGCCGGCGCGGGCCGACCTTGCGCTGATCGACGGCAATCTTCTGCCAAAGGATCTGCCCTGCGCGGGCGAGGCGATCATCAAGGGCGATGCCCGTTCACTGTCGATTTCGGCGGCGTCGATTGCGGCCAAGATATGCCGTGACCGGATCATGGTGGATTTGGCGCAACAGCATCCGGGCTATGGCTGGGAGACGAACGCAGGATACGGCTCCAAAGCGCATATGGAGGCGCTGCGAAATCTTGGTGTGACCCCACACCATAGACGTTCCTTCAAGCCCGTCTACAATATCTTGTATCAAGACAAATCTGTAAGTGACTGATTCAAAAAAGAATTTGACGGCGAATCGCCTTTGACTCATCTTTGACCTCAACAAACACGACGCCCAAATCGGCGCGGCACAGAGGCAGAGATGAAGACGATGACCAAACAAAAGGGGGCGCCTGCGCTTCCGCTGAATCAGATTTTGGCCGGCGATTGCGTGGAGGTTATGAACAGCCTCCCGGAAAACTCCGTCGACCTGATCTTTGCCGACCCGCCCTATAACCTGCAGCTCAAGGGAGAGCTGCACCGCCCCGACAATTCGCGCGTCGATGCCGTGGATGACGCGTGGGATCAGTTCGCCTCGTTTCAGGCCTATGACAGGTTCACGCAGGAATGGCTGACCGCCGCGCGGCGCATCCTGAAACCGAATGGCGCGATCTGGGTGATCGGATCCTATCACAACATCTTCCGCGTCGGCGCGGCGTTGCAGAATGCCGGCTACTGGATCCTCAACGACGTTGTCTGGCGCAAGTCCAACCCGATGCCGAATTTCCGCGGCAAGCGCCTGACCAACGCGCATGAGACGATGATCTGGGCCAGCAAGGAAGAAGCCAGCAAATACACGTTCAACTACGAGGCGCTGAAGGCGCTGAACGAAGGTATCCAGATGCGCAGTGACTGGGTGCTGCCGATCTGCACCGGGCATGAGCGGCTGAAGGACGAAAACGGCGACAAGGCGCATCCGACGCAAAAGCCCGAAAGCCTGCTGCACCGGGTGATGGTCGCCTCGACCAACCCCGGCGATGTGGTGCTCGATCCGTTCTTCGGCACCGGCACCACCGGCGCGGTGGCCAAGAAGCTGGGCCGCGAGTTCATCGGGATCGAACGCGAAGAGGCCTATCGCGAGGTGGCCGAGAAACGCATCGCCAAGGTGCGCAAGTTCGACAGGGAATCGCTCGCCGTTACCACCTCCAAGCGGGCCGAGCCGCGGGTGCCGTTTGGCCAGCTGGTAGAGCGCGGGATGTTGCAGCCGGGCGAGGTTCTGACCTCGCCGCGCGGCAAGACGGCCAAGGTGCGCGCCGACGGCACGCTCGTGGCGCAGGATGTGAGGGGCTCGATCCATCAGGTCGGCGCCGCGCTGGAAGGCGCGCCCTCGTGCAACGGCTGGACCTACTGGTGCTTCAAGCGTGATGGCAAGGCGGTGCCGATCGATCTGCTGCGCCAGCAGATCCGCGCCGAAATGTCCGAGCGCCCGAACTGATTTCAACACACGGTTTACCGCCGGTGCCTGTGGCCTGACACCACGGCATCAACTTGCCCCGCCCTTCGGCGGGGCTTTTTTGCTCAACCGGGCGCGATGGCCGCCCAGCCCGCGGGGCTGCGGCGGAAGACATGTGTGGTGGCCGGCCGGAACTGCGGTGTTTCCCCCTCTGCCGTCATGCGCTGAATAACCGCCTCGTCGCCTTTCAGCGTCAGAATGGCGAAATCGTTGGGCTCGTCGCGCAGCCGCGTCGACAGGCCGGTGCCCACGTGAAGCTGCAACATCCGCCTCTGGTTGGTACGAGACACGAACGGCCCGGCGTTCCAGCTGTGCAGATGCCCGCTCAGCACGATATCCGCGCCGCAACCGGCCAACCTGTCGATCGCGCCCGAGGCGCCACGCATCAGTTTCTTGCGCGCGTCCGGCCCCTGTTCCAGCGGGTGATGCGCGACCAGAATGTTGATCGGGCCGGTCTCGGCAAAGGTCTGGCAGACCCGCGTGACCGCGCGGGGGCGGATCCGGCCGCGCTGCCCGCTGTAGGGGTTGACGGTATTCAGCCCGGCCACCCGCATTTGCGGATCGTTATGCTCCGGCTCCAACTGGTCGCCGATCCAGCGCCGGTAGCGGGCGAAGGGCGTGATCCAGCGCAAGAGGGGATTGTACAGCGGAATGTCATGGTTGCCCGGCACGATCAGGCTGGGTGCTTCGATCCTGTCGATGAAGGCGCGGGCCTGCTGAAACTGACTGTGCCGCGCGCGCTGGGTCAGATCGCCCGAGATCACCACCAGATGCGGCGCGGCATCGTTCACGGCCGTCAGCAGCGGATCCAGCAATTCAGGCCGCGTGCGCCCGAAATGCAGATCCGACATGTGGACGATCCGCCTCATGCGCCCCCGTCGCCGGCCGGGACGATCACGGTCAGCGCGTCGCGTCGCAGCTGGAAATGCAGCGGGGCGGTCATCACTTCCTTTTCGCCGTCGCGGGCGATCAGGTTCTTGCTGCGCCGGGTTTCGATCACGATGTCGCGGCCGCCGATCAGCTCCACATCGCGGCCCACCTGCATGCTGCGGTTGGCCAGCATCAGGGCATGGCGCACCAGCCCCAGGCGCCCGTGATCGGCGGCGACATAGAGGGCGAACCTGCCGTTGCGCACGTGGTCGGCGCCCTCCAGTTCGAATTGTTCAAGCTGATAGGCGCTGTTGGCGACAAAGGCCAAGGGAGAGCGCATCCGGCGCACCTCGCCATCCACGACGATGCGCATGGTCAGCGGGTTGGTGAAATTCACCAGCGCCACGATGACGGACCAATAAGCCGCGATCCGGCTGCGGCCCCAGCGGCGATAGACGCCCTCGCGCTGATCGAGGATCGCGGGATAGGCGCCAAGGCTGGCGTTGTTCAGAAAGGTTCTGCCGTTCACCTCGCCTACCGAAACGGGCGCGGTCTGCCCGCCGCGGATCACGGCCATCGCCTCGTCCGGGGCTTCGGGGATGCCCAGTCCGCGCGCGAAATAGTTGAACGTGCCCAGCGGCAGCACGCCCATCACATGATCCGTACCCTTCAGTTGCGAGGCGACGGCGCAGATGGTTCCGTCGCCGCCCGCGGCAACGATGGTGCCATATCCTTCGTCCATCGCCCGGCGCGTCTCTTCGACGATATCACTGCCTTCACCGATCTGTTTCAGGTTGCTGCGCCCCGGATGGTCGCGCAGCCATTCTTCAAGGCTTGCGCGGGTTTGCGCGCCATCCTCGGCCCCGGCGCCGGGGTTGAAGATCACGCACAGGTCGCGCCCTGCGGCGGCGTTTACGTCCGGCATATGTCTGACCGCCTGGTTGGGGCCCGGCTGTTCGAGCTGTTGCATCACGCAGGCCAAACGTGGCAGGGGCCGACTTGTTCCGGTAAAGATGCGTCAGGCCCCGCGCGGCTTCGGCGTGTCGCCCCTGTTATAGGGCGTCCAGTCGTCAATCTCGGGATAGAACTGCCTGCGCCAGGCGCGCACCCGCGGGTTCATTCGCCGCCGCCACAGGCGCGGGAACATCGCCATCGTCGCCATCGCCGGATAGCCGAACGGAAGCTGCGGTGCCGCGTCTTCGGCATAGGTCTGCAGCAGGGGAAAGCGCCGGTCGGGTTTGTAATGGTGGTCGGAATGGCGCTGAAGGTTGATCAAAAGCCAGTTCGACGCCCTGTGCGCCGCGTTCCACGAATGCCGGGGCAGGACGTGTTCGTATTTCCCGTCACCAAGGTATTTGCGGGTCAGCCCGTAATGTTCGATGTAATTCGTGAGTTCGAGCTGCCAGACCGCGGCCAGCGCCTGCCACAGAAACAACAGGGCGCCGACCCATCCGCCGACCGCCAGCGCCAGCAGCAGCGCGCCCGCCTGAAGCGCGCCGTAGCGCCAGAACGGGTTTGCGCGGTGCCAGCGTGGCAGCCCCTTGCGCGCCAGCATCTGCGTCTCGGCATGCCAGGCCGACCGGGGGCACTGCCGCAGTACGCGCAGAAAGAAGCGGTGGAATCCTTCGTTGTAGCGCGCTGTGACCGCATCGCGCGGGGTGCCGACGTGGCGGTGATGCACCAACAGGTGTTCCGAACGGAAGTGGCTGTAGAGAACCGAGGCGAGCAGCAGATCGGCCAGCCAGCGTTCAAGCCGGTTTTTCTGGTGCATCAGCTCATGCGCATAGACGATGCCGATGGTGCCCGACACCACCCCGACGCCGTAAAAGAGCCCGATGATCTCGAACGCCGAAAGGTGGCTGGTATGGGTCACCCACCAGATCATGCCATAGATCGTCAGCGCCTGGAGCGGGAACCAGATCAGGGTGATCAGCCGGTACCAGAACAGGGATGCGTCGGGTGTGCCGGTGTCGGCATTCTGCTGGTTCAGACCCGTGATCAGATCCAGCAGCGTGATCAGCGCCCAGGCGTAGAGCGGCGGCAAAAGAACGGCCCAGCCGCCGTAGGCCGCCCCTAGAACCACCAGCGGGAAAAGCAGAAGCGACAGCCAGAATGGCAGCGCGTTGCGCAGATCCGCGCTCCGGCGGGTGGGGGGCTCTGGTGTGTGGCCTGGCATGAAGTCGGGCCCCTATGCCGGAACCAGGGCGGGTTGCCCGAGGTCGAACGCCTTGCGCATCACCGTGGGCAGGCCAGAGGGGCGGAACTCCTGCGCCGGGATGAACCGGCCCCGGGCCGGGGCGGCATCCATCGGCAGATCGGCGACGCGCAGGGCAAGGCGCAGGTGGAAATGGGTGAAGGTGTGGCGCACCTCGGCGCCGGGGTCGCGCCAGTTTGCGGCCAGTGGCGGGGCCTCTTGCGCGGCATCGCCCCATTCGGCGCCGGGCCAGCCCAGCATCCCGCCCAGAAGCCCCTTGTCCGGGCGGCGTTCCAGCAGCCACGCGCCATCGGCACGGCGCCCCAGATAGGCGATGCCGTGGCGCGTGGGTTTCGGCTTTTTCGGCAATTTGCGGGGCAGGTCGGCCTGGGTGCCAAGGGCGCGGGCGCGGCAGGGCGCACGCAGCGGGCAGATGCCACAGGCGGGGGATTTCGGGGTGCAGATCGTCGCGCCCAGATCCATCACCGCCTGCGCGTGACAGCCGGGGCGGTCCGGCGGGGTCAGCCCTTCGGCCAGCGCGGTAAGTTCCGGCTTGGCGGCGGGCAGCGGGGTTTCCACCGCAAAGAGACGGGCCATCACCCGTTCGACATTGCCATCCACCACGGTGGCCTGTTCGCCGAAGGCGATCGCGGCGATGGCCGAGGCGGTATAGGGGCCGATGCCCGGAAGGTTCAGCAAGGCGGCGCGGGTTTCGGGAAACCGGCCGCCATGTTCCGCCACGACCACGCGGGCGCATTTCAGCAGGTTGCGGGCGCGGGCGTAATAGCCAAGCCCGGCCCATTCGGCCATCACGTCGCCGTCGTTGGCGGCGGCCAATGCGCCGACACCGGGCCAACGGGCGGTGAACCGGTGGAAATAGTCGCGCACGGCGGCCACGGTGGTTTGTTGCAGCATCACCTCCGACAACCACACGGCATAGGGATCGGGGCGGATGCCCGCCTTGCGCGCGGCGGGGCCGGTGCGCCAGGGCATCGCCCGCGCATGCGCATCATACCAGTCAAGCAGCGCCCGGCTTGGCCCTTCGTCACGCAATCTTTATCTCCTTCGCGCCGGGTTTTGGCTGGCTGCCGGGGCAGCGTGGAACTAGGATAAAGCACAGAAAAGGAAATGACAGGCAAGATGCGCGTCAAAGCCCAATCCGAACGCCCGCCCCGCCGCATGCGGGGCTTCGAAAGGACTTCGAGCCTGTTGGGAGAGCGTATTCGCAACGTTGGTGAAAAGCGCGGCTTTGCCGTGACCCGCCTTCTGACCCACTGGGCCGAGATTGTCGGCGAGGATACCGCCCGCGCGGCCCGCCCGGTGAAGGTGCATTACGGGCGTCAGGGGTTCGGCGCGACTCTGACCATCCTGACCACCGGCGCGAACGCGCCGATGCTGGAGATGCAGAAAGAGCAGATCCGCCAGAAGGTGAACGCCTGCTACGGCTATTCCGCGATTTCGCGGATCCGCCTGACCCAGACCGCGCCCATCGGCTTTGCCGAAGGGCAGGCGCAATTCGCGCCGGCCCCGGCACAGCCCCGCGCCATCGACCCTGAAACCCGGGCGCGCGCCGCGCAGTTTTCCGGCGACGTCGCCGACGACGGCCTGCGCAGCGCCCTGGAGGCATTGGCCCGGAACGTCTTGTCCCGGCAAAAACGGTAAGGAGCCCGTATTGATGAACCGCAGAACCGCCCTGACTCTGGGAACCGCCGCGCTCGTGATGGGCCGCGGCACCTGGCTTTCCGCGCAGGAGAATGCGGCCATGGCCGGCGATGGCAACGCCCCCGTGATCGCGGATATGACCCTGGGGGCCGAGGACGCGCCCGTAACGGTGATCGAATATGCCTCGTTCACCTGCCCGCATTGCGCGACGTTCCACGAGAATGTTCTGTCACGCTTCAAGGCGGATTACGTGGATACCGGCAAGGTACGGTTCATCTACCGCGAGGTTTACTTCGATCGGCCTGGTCTCTGGGCGGCAATGGTCGCGCGCTGTGGCGGAGAGATGCGGTATTTCGGCATCGTTGATATGCTGTACGAAAAACAGCGCGAGTGGATCGGCGATGGCACACCGGCAGAGATCGCCCAGAACCTCAAGAAGATCGGCCGCACGGCCGGGCTGAGCGACGAACAGCTCGATGCCTGTTTTGCCGATGCCGAAACGGCGCAGGCCATGGTGGCGCATTACGAAGAGGTCATGAAGGAACATGACATCTCGGGCACGCCGACACTGGTGATCGACGGCAAGGTGCATTCCAACATGAACTACAAGGATCTGCGCGAGATCGTCGACGCTCGGCTGGTCGACTGATCCGCCGATGCCCGGACCATGCGCGCCGCGCCCGGTTCAGCCGGGGGCGAGGCCCAGCTGATCCAGCGCGCGGTCCAGCGCCGAGGGGTCGCTCAGCGTCAGCCGCACCGGCACCGTAAGCACCTTGCGCCGGAAATCCGCAGGCAGGCGCACCGCGTCCTTCTCGGTGGTGACAAGCTGCGCGCCAAGGGCCGCTGCCTCCAGCTCCAGCCGTTTCATCAGGGCTTCGGTCAGGGGCTGATGGTCGCCCAGCGCCTCGGCCCGGATCAGCCGCGCGCCGAGGCCGCGCATGGTGGCAAAGAACTTTTCCGGGTGGCCGATCCCGGCGAAGGCAAGCACCGGCTGGCCGGCCCAGTCCATGCCGGTGGGCAGCGGCTCCAGCGCGCCGGTCAGATGCGGCAGGTCAATCCCGCCGCCCCATTCCGCGGCGAACCGGCGCTGTGCGCCGTTCGGGCCGATCGACAGCAGCAGATCGGCGCGGGCAAGGCCGGTGCTCACCGGCTCGCGCAGGGGGCCTGCGGGGATGACCCGGCCGTTGCCGAACCCCCGGGCGGCATCCACTACAACGATCGAAAGATCCCTGGCGACAGAGGGGTTCTGAAACCCGTCGTCCAGCACGATCACATCCGCGCCTGCCGCCTCGGCCGCGCGCACCCCGGCGGCGCGGTCGCGGGCCACCCATGTCGGGGCGAAGGCGGCCAGAAGCAGCGGTTCGTCGCCCACATCCGCCGCGCCATGCCGCCGCTCGACCACACGCACCGGCCCTTCCAGCCGCCCGCCATACCCGCGCGACACGACATGCGGGGCAAGCCCGCGCTCGGCCAGGCGGGCAATCAGCGCGATTGCGGTGGGTGTCTTGCCGGTGCCGCCGGCATTGATATTGCCGATGCAGATCACGGGTACTGCGGCGCGGTAGGGCATGCCCTGCCGCAGGCGCCGGGCCGTCGCGGCCGCGTAGACCGCGCCGAGCGGGGCCAGAAGCCGGGCGCGGACGCCCGGCGTGCCGGGCGGGCGAAACCAGAATCCGGGCGCGCGCATCAGCCTGCCGCCCTGTCGTCCAGCGCCGCGATGATGCGCTCCACGATCCGGCGGGTCGTGTCTGCCCCGGCGGTCGAAACTTCCCAGGCCTTGATCGCCAGTGCGGCGGCGGCCTCGGGCGCGATCAGCCGCTCGACCGCCCCGGCCAGCGCGGCGTCGTCGTTGACCGTCCGCGTCGCGCCGGATGTGTCGAGCCGTTCGTAGTACTCTGAAAAAGGCCCGGTCTGCGGGCCGTGCAGGATGGCCGAGCCAAGCGCGGCGGCGGCGGCGGGATCGACCAGCGCCGCAGGATCCGCGCGGGCAAGCGTGCCGCCCAGAAAGGCAACCGGCGACAGGCGATACCACAGGCCGGCCTCGCCCTCGGTATCGGCGACGTAGATCTGGGTTTCCTCCTCGGGCTCTTCATCGGCAGAGCGCAGGGCGACGCACCAGCCCGTATCGCGCAGGCGTGCGGCCAGAAAGGGGCCGCGCGCCGGATTGTCGGGCACCAGGATCAGCAGCAATCGATGGGTGGACCGGGCCGCCGTGGCATGGGCGGCCACGATGATCGCATCTTCCGCCGCGGTTATGCCCGCCGCCAGCCATGTCGGGCGGCCGGTCAGCAGCCGCGCCAGGTTTTCCCGCTCGGTTTCGTTGCAGCCGGGCACCGGCGGCTCCTGGTGAAGCGGGCCGGTCAGCAGGATGCGGTCGGCGGGCACGCCGGCCTTGCGGAGCCGGGCTTCGTGCTCCCTGTCGGTCACCAGGATCGTCCGGAACCGCCGCAGCGTGCGGCGCGGTATCCGGCGGGGCAGGGTGTCGCACAGCACGAACAGCGGCAACTGGCGCTCCGCCGCCTCGGCAACCAGCGTGCCGGCCATGGCCGAGGCCGCCAACAGGCCAAGATCGGGCCGCCACGTATCGAGAAACGCCCGCACCTGCGCGGCGCGATCACCGCCCAGATCGGCGACAAGGATATCGGCGCCGGCCAGATCGGGGCAATCGGGGGCGATGCCGGTGACCACGACGCTGATCGTGTCATCCTCTTCGCTGAGCGCCTGAACCAGAACCGATACCGCGCGGGCAGAACCCGCGCCCGCCGCGTGGATCCAGACAAGATCGCCGGAAGGCCGTAATCTTTCAGAGGGGTCGGGGCCGTCCGCAGGCGCCGGGGCCGCGGCACCGCGCAGCCGGGGAAGGAACGACGACCACCTCATCGCGCGCTGGCTCAGGCCTCAAGCTCTTCGGTCGGGCTGGCCTCGGTCTCTTCGTCGCGCAGGCGGTGCAGATGGGCGATGAAATAGCGCATGTGGGCATTGTCCACGGTGCGATGCGCTTCGGCCTTCCAGGCCTCGAAGGCGCTGGCGTAATCGGGATAGATGCCGACGATATGAATGTCATCGACATCCTTGAAGGCGGTTTTGGTGGGGTCCACCAATTCGCCGCCGAAAACAAGGTGCAGGCGCTGGGTCATGTCGCTCTCCGCTTCCTGTGCGCTGGGTCGTGGGTAAACTAGACGATGCCGCGTGGCGGCGAAAGGGGGCGGTTCGGGGCCCGGCCCCGCTCAGGTCAGCCGCGCGAGCATCTCGCCATGCAGGGCCGGGCCGGCGGCAACGACACCGCGCGACACCGGATGCGCGGTATTGAAGTCGATCGCGCTGCCCAGACGGTCGGTCACGATGGCGCCCGCCTCTGACAGGATCAGCGCGCCGGCGGCGATGTCCCAGTGCCAGCTGTCACGGATCGTCAGCATCGCGTCGAACCGCCCTTCGGCCACGAGGCACAGCCGGTAGGCCAGCGACGGGCGCAGATGGCGGTGGATCTGCGGCGCGTGGCCCCGCCAGTATTTCGGCTGCATCGCCGCCCCGGCGACCAGAAGCTCGGCACCGTCCAGCCCGCTGCGGCTGCCGCTGCGGATCGGCGTGCCGTTCAACGCCGCGCCGCCGCCCAGCGAGGCGGTGTATAGCTTGTCGCGCAGCGGCAGGAAGACGACACCGGCGACGACGCGCCCCTCTTCGGCCACGGCAAGCGAATGCGCGAAGGTGCGGTCGCTGTTCAGAAAGGCGCGGGTGCCGTCCAGCGGGTCGACGATGAAGGTGCGCCGGGCCGACAGGCGGGCCGTGCCATCCTCGGTTTCCTCGGACAGCCAGCCGTAATCGGGCCGGGCGGCGGTGAGCGTATCGCGCAGCATGTTGTCGATGGCATAGTCGGCCTCGCTGACCGGGCCTTGATGGTCGTCCTTGGTCCAGGTTCGGGGGCTTTGGCGCCAGAAGCGCGCGGCGACGTGACCGGCCGCATGGGCGGCGTCGATCAGCAGGGCAAGGTCACTCTCCGGCAAGCGTCAGCCCTTCGACAAGAAGGCTGGGCACCTGGCGCGACAGGTGCGGGCGGGCATCATTGGCGGGGATGATGGTTTTCAGCATATCCCGAAGGTTGCCCGCGATGGTGCATTCGTTGACCGGATAGGCGATCTGGCCGTTTTCGACCCAGAAGCCGGCGGCCCCGCGCGAATAGTCGCCGGTGGTCGGGTTGATCGAACTGCCGATCATCGAGGTGACAAGCAGGCCGGTGCCCATGTCGGCCAGAAGCTGCTCACGGCTTTTGCCGCCCTGGGTCAGCGCCACGTTGGTGGCAGAGGGCGACGGCGGCGCAGACGTGCCGCGCGCGGCATTGGCGCTGCTTTCCAGCCCCAGCTTGCGCGCGGTGGCAAGATCCAGGATCCAGTGTTGCAGGATGCCGTTCTCGACGATGGCATTGCGCCTGGTCGGCAGGCCTTCTGCATCGAACGGGCGCGAGCCGGCGATGCGCGGGCGATGCGGATCTTCGATCAGCGACAGGCCGGCGGGCAGCACCTGCTCGCCCATCGCATCGCGCAGCCACGAGGCGCCGCGCGCGATGGCGTTCCCGTTGATCGCGCCCAGCAGGTGGCCGATCAGCGATACGGCGATACGCTCGTCGAACAGCACCGGAAAGGCACCGGTTTTGGGCTTGCGCGCCCCGGCGCGGGCCACGGTGCGCTCGGCGGCGATGCGGCCGATTTCGGCGGCATCGGGCAGGTCGGCCTGAAAGATGCGCATTTCGCCGTTATAGTCACGTTCCATCGCGCTGCCGGTGCCGGTGCCGGTGATGGCGACGCAGGACAGCGCCCGGTCGGTGCGGGCATAGCCGCCCGCGAAGCCGTTGGTCGCGGCCAGATGGATGTGGCGGCGGCCATACCCGGCCGAGGCCGATTGCACCTGAGAGATTCCCGGCACGGCCAGCGCCGCCGCTTCGGCCCGGCGGGCGTCTTCTTCCAGCGTGCCGGGGGCGGGTTCCGGTGCGGGGTCGGCCAGTTCCAGCGCGGTGATATCCCATGCGGTGGCCAGCTGCGACGGATCGGCCAGGCCGATGGTCGGATCTTCGGGGGCTTCGCGCGCCATCGCCACGGCGCGGGCGGCCATTTCCGCCATGGTTTCGGGCCGGGTGTCAGAGGCCGACACACAGGCCTGACGCTGCCCCACCATCACCCGCAGCCCGATATCGGTCCCTTCGGAGCGTTCGGCCTGCTCCAGCCGGCCCTGCCGCACGTCGATCGACAGCGATCTGCCTTCAACCGCGATGGCATCGGCGGCATCGGCGCCGGCGCGTTTCGCGGCCTCCAGAAGCTGGGCGGTAAGCGGGGCAAGGGTTTCGGGCATGAAATTGGCGTTCCGGTTCTGCTTGTGATCCGTTGGAGGTAATGCGCACGAACGCCCGGCGCAAGCAAACACGGGGCGTTTTGGCCGTGCGGGGCGGTGCCTGCCTCAGCGCAGGGGCTGGCCGTTGGCCAGTATTCCGCCATCCGGCGTCAGTTCGATGTCCGACACCAGCGTATCCTCACCGGGCAGCGGAGTGGCGAAAATGCCAAGCATCATGCGATAACCCATTACCTGTTCCTCGGGCACCAGGCCGATCTGAACCAGCGCATCCATCAGCGCATCGGCACCCGACAGGCGCAGGCTGACGTTGCCCTGCGGTACGGGCAGCGGGCTGAACGGGCCGCGGCCCGCATTGTCGAAGGTGAACGCGCCGCGCCCGGTTAGCGCGGCGCCGGCGGCCGAGACTTCCAGCTCGTTGATGGTCAGGCTTTCGATCTCGGCGGGCAGATCCTCGGCGCTTTCGACAGCCCGGGGATCAAGGATGTCGATCAGCCAGCGGGCCTTGCCCGACAGATCAATCACAAGGTTGGCCGGGGTGCGGGGCAGCAGGCTGTCGGGGTCGAACAGCGCCCAGACCTTTTCGTCGATCTCGATCCCGTTGAGCGCGGTCAGCAGGCGGAAATCGGCGGGCTCTTCGGTCGGGGTGACTGGCATGGTCAGGTTGAAGGCACTTTCGTCGATCCGGGCGCCGATCTCGGGCACGGGAAGCTGCGCGCTCAACACGATCAGGTCGGTGCTGCTCTGCGTGCCGCTGTACGACAGGTGGTCGCCGATCATGGAAACCTGCAGGGTGCCGCCGGCCGCGCTGCCGATGACCTGCAGGGGCCCGTCGGGGCCATCCAGGCTTTGCGCATAGGTCGTGGCGCCATAGCGGAACTCTCCGTCGGTGCCAAAGCCCGCGCGCAGCAGGGCGCCCATGTCTTCAGACAGCGGGGTGTCCTCGGGCAGCGTGGCGCGGGACTGGCCCTGCAGATCCTGCATGCGCGCGGACAGGGTGACTTTGCTGTCGCTGGCGGGATCGGTGCCGTTCAGGCTCAGCGCCGCGTTTTCGGCGCTGATCTGCGACGTAAAACTGATCAGCGGGCCTTCGCCGACAAGATACTGGCCGGCCAGCCCCCCCAGGGTAAGGCTGAGGCCGAAATCCGCCGGCCTGTCTTCGGCGGCCATGTCCATATCGCGCATGTCGAAAGACAGCGTGTCAGCGGTGAAATCATAGGTGGTCTCGGCACCGGTGCGGCTGACGATGGTCGTCATGCCGGATTGGGCCATGGTCAGCGCCGCCTCGAACAGGCGCTGCCCGTCGGCGCCACCCGAATAGGTGAACCGGCTTTCCGGCGGAAGTGTGATCGCGACGGTGCCGTCGCCGCGCTCTGTCAGGGTGATGTCGCCGATTTTGCCCTGAAGCTGCGCCTCGGGCATGTCCATCGTGATCGTAACGCCCCGCACCGTCATCACATTGCCTGCCATCGTCGGCGTGCCGGTGATGGTTTCGCCGAAGCTCTGCCCGAGGGCGCCGATGCTCTCCCATGCTTCCGCGGCGGTGATATCGGCCATGGCGCCGGATGCCGAAAAGGCGGCGGCCAGCAGGGCCGCGGCAAAGGCGGGTTTGCGGTGAGTCATGGCGCGGCCTTCCGATGCGTTCGTTGGCCGGAGCTTCGGCTTTCGAATGGGAAGGGTCAAGGGCAGGATGGCGCTGGGAATCACCTTGTCGCGCGGGTTACGGTCTGGGCGACCGAAAGGATGAATACCATGGCGGATATGAATGGAAAGAGCGTGCTGATCACCGGGGCCAGCCGCGGGATCGGGGCATCGGCGGCGCGGGTGTTCGCGGCGGCGGGGGCGCAGGTGGCGCTTGTTGCGCGCAGCGGCGCGGCGCTGGATCAACTGGCGGCCGAGATCGGGCCGGCGGCCCTGGCGATTTCCTGCGACGTCAGCCGCTACGGCGATGTCGAACAGGCGGTGCGGACGGCGGTGGACCGGTTCGGCGGGCTGGACGTTCTGATCAACAATGCCGGCGTGATAGAGCCGATCGCGCCGATGCTGGAGGTTGATCCCGCAGCCTGGGGCCAGGTGATCGACATAAACCTGAAGGGCGTGTTCCACGGGATGCGCGCGGCGGTTCCGGTGATGGTGGCCGCGGGCGGCGGTACGGTGCTGACGATCAGTTCGGGCGCGGCGCATAGTGCGCTGGAAGGGTGGAGCCATTACTGCACGTCAAAGGCCGGTGACGCGATGCTGACCATGTGCCTGGATAAAGAGACGCGCGGCAAGGGCATTCGCGCCATGGGCCTGTCGCCCGGCACGGTGGCCACCCGGATGCAGCGCGAGATCAAGGCCAGCGGGCTGAACCCTGTCAGCGCGCTGGACTGGTCGGATCATATTCCGCCGGACTGGCCCGCCAAGGCGCTGTTGTGGATGTGTTCGGCGGATGCCGATGAGTTTGTCGGCCAGGAGATTTCGCTGCGTGATCCGGCGATCCGCGCGCGCGTCGGGGTTGGTCAGTGATCGGGCTGGAGCAGACGGCGGCCCGCTGGACCGTCACGCTGAACCGGCCCGCGAAGGCGAATTCGCTGACGCGCGCGATGCTGGACGAGCTGGAGGCGATCTTCGCCGATGCCGCGCAGTCGGATGTGCGGGTGCTGGTGCTGACGGGGGCTGGCAAGGTCTTTTCCGCCGGGGCCGATCTGGACGAGGCCAGGGCCGGGCTGGCCACCGATGGCGTGTGGGAGCGGGTATCGGGGCGGCTCGCCGGATTGAACTGTCTGACTGTGGCGGCGCTGAACGGCACGCTGGCGGGGGGTGCGTTCGGCATGGCGCTGGCCTGTGACATGCGGATTGCGGTGCCCGGCGCGAAATTCTTCTACCCTGTGATGCAGTTGGGCTATCTGCCGCAGCCGTCCGATCCGGGCCGCCTCGTGGCGCTGGTGGGTCCGGCGCGGGCCAAGATGATCCTGCTAGGCGCGGCGAAGCTGACGGCGGAAGAGGCTTTTGCCTTCGGCCTGATCGACAGGATCGTTCCGGGCGCCGATCTGCCCGACGCGGTGGATGCGCTTGTCGCCGCCGCCGAGACCGGCGATGCCGGGGTGCGCGTGGCGATCAAGGGCATGTGCCGCACGGATGGCTGAGGCGGTGGATGCGCTGGTGATCGGCGGCGGGCCGGCGGGGCTCATGGCGGCCGATGCCCTGGCGCAGGCCGGGCGGCGCGTCGTGGTGGCCGAGGGCAAGCCATCGGCCGGGCGCAAGTTCCTGATGGCGGGCAAGTCGGGGCTGAACCTGACGAAGGACGAACCGTTCGATACCTTCCTTGCGGCCTTTGGCGAGGCTGCTGAACCGTTGCGGCCGATGCTGGAAGCGTTTGATATGAACGACGTTCAGGTTTGGGCGCGCGGGTTGGGGCAGGAGGTGTTCACCGGAAGCTCCGGCCGGGTGTTTCCGGTGGCGATGAAAGCCTCGCCGCTGTTGCGCGCCTGGTTGGGGCGGCTGGCGGGTATGGGGGTCGAGCTTCGCACCCGCTGGCGCTGGACCGGATGGGAGGGGGCGGATTTTCTGTTCGACACGCCGCAGGGCGCGGCGCGGATCGCGCCCGGGGTCACGGTTCTGGCGCTTGGCGGGGCAAGCTGGGCGCGGCTGGGCGCCGACGGGGCCTGGGCCGGGCTGCTGGCAGAGCGCGGCTTTGCCGTGGCGCCGTTCAAGCCGGCGAACATGGGCCTGGCGGTGGAGTGGTCGGCACCGATGGCGCGGCAGTTCGGCCGCCCGGTGAAGGGCACGGCGCTGATGGCCGGGGATGAGGTGGCGCGCGGTGAATATGTGATTTCGCGGCGCGGGCTGGAAGGCGGCGGCGTCTATGCCATCTCGCGCGCGGTGCGCGAAGGCGCGGCGCTGTGGATTGATCTGATGCCGGATCGCAGCATAAGCCAGATTGCCGAACGGCTGGCCCGGCCACGCGGAAAGACAAGCCTTTCCAACCATTTGCGCAAGGCGTTGCAGCTTGATCCGGCGCGGCTGGCGCTGTTGATGGAATTCGGGCGGCCCCTGCCCGAGGGCGCGGCGCTGGCGCGGCTGATCAAGGCGCTGCCGGTGCGCCATGCCGGGCCGCGCCCGCTGGACGAGGCGATTTCGACCGCGGGCGGGGTGATGTGGCGCGCGCTGGACGCGGGGTTGATGCTGCGCGATCTGCCGGGCGTGTTCTGCGCCGGCGAGATGCTCGACTGGGAGGCGCCGACCGGCGGCTATCTTCTGACCGGCTGTCTGGCGACGGGTCTCTGGGCCGGGCGGGCGGCGGCGGAATGGGGCCGCTAGCCCGCGAGGCTCTGCATTGCCTCGGCCACGAGGCGGAATGATTTCAGCCGCGCGGCATGGTCGTGGATCTGGCCGGTGATGATGATCTCGTCGGGGGCGAGGCGTTCGATAAATCCGGCAAGCGCTGCACGCACCGTATCTGGCGCGCCGGTGGCCGAGATCGAAAGCGCCCGGTCGACCGAGGCGGCGGTGCCGGGATCGAGCACATCGTGAATGTTGTTCACGGGCCGGGCCAGCGCGGCGGGGCGTCCAAGCCGCAGGTTGGCAAAGGTTTGCTGTATCGAGGTTTTCAGGCGCACGCCCTCGGCATCGGTGTCGGCAGCGAAGGCGTTGATGGCCATCATCGCATAGGGCGCATCCAGATGCGGCGAGGGGCGGAAGCTGCGGCGGTAAACCTCGAACGCCTGTTCCAGCGCGTCGGGCGAGAAATGCGAGGCAAAGGCATAGGGCAGGCCGAAATGGGCGGCAAGCTGCGCGCCGTAGAGGCTTGAACCCAGTATCCACACGGGGACATGGGTGCCGGTGCCCGGAATGGCCCGGACATGCGCCTTGGGGTCGGCCTCGCCGAAATAGCCGATCAGCTCCTGCACGTCCTGGGGGAAAGTGTCACCGGCCTGCATGCCACGCCGCAGGGCGCGGGCCGTGGCACCGTCGGTGCCTGGCGCGCGGCCCAGGCCAAGGTCGATCCGGCCGGGATAAAGCGTGGCCAGGGTGCCGAACTGTTCGGCCACCACCAGCGGCGCGTGATTGGGCAGCATGATGCCCCCCGCGCCGACACGGATGGATTGCGTCGCCCCGGCCACATGGCCGATCAGCACGGCGGTGGCGGCGCTGGCGATGCCGGGCATGTTGTGATGTTCGGCCATCCAGTGGCGCTGATAGCCCCAGGTTTCGGCATGCCTGGCCAAATCGACGGTGTTGCGCAGCGCGTCGACGGCGGTGAAGCCTTCCGGGATCGGGGCGAGGTCCAGCAGGGAATAGGGTGTCATGGGTGGGTATCCTTGTTCACTCTGCCTTATGTGGGGCGGATCGGGCGCGGGAAAAGCCTTAGCGCGCGCCAAGCATCGCAAGGCGGATCAGCGCGCGCTCCATCAGGGCCATCGCGGGCGCCCGCTGGGCCGATCGCAGTTGCAGATCAGTGTCGATCAGGATGCCGATGGCCTGTTCCAGCCGGTGCACGCCCCATTTGGAGGCTTGCCGCACCATCCGGTCGCGGCGCGGCCCGAATACGGGTGGGCGCACACGGGCGATGCCCGCGCCGGCGCCGCCCGGATCGCAGGCGGCGGCATGCAGGGTGCGGAAGTGCCGGGTGGCGCCGATGCACAGGCCGACCGGCTGCACCCCCTGGCTTTCGAGCTTGCGCATCACGGGGCCGATTTCGCCGCTGCGGGCCTCGGCCACGATGTTCAGCACATCATCCAGCGCGGCCTCGGTCGAGCTGGGGGCGCAGGCGGCCACATCGTCGGAGGTGACGGGGCTGTCATCGCCATATTTGTAGAGCGAGAGCTTTTCCAGCGTCTGCCGGAAATCGCCGGGGTCGAGCATCCGCGACAGGGCGGTCAGGTCGATCATCGCATCGCGGTCGGGTTTCAGGCCGGCGCGGGCCAGCTCTGCCTCGATCTCTTCGCGGCTGGGCGGTTCGTCGTAGATGCCGACGGCGAAGGCGTTGTTATGCGCCTCGAACGCCTTGCGCAGGGCCGAGCGGGCGTTGAGCTGTTTGGCGGTGACAATAAGCTGCGCGTCGCCCTCGCGCCAGTCAGCAAGGGCGGCGCCGATGGTGCCGGCCAGCCCGTCGGCCGCATCCTCGACAAAGGCGACGCGGGGGCCGGGGAAAAATCCCTGCGCCTTCATCGCGTCAGACAGAAGCGCGGGGTCTGAACGTAGTTCAGATGCGGCGATGCGGGTCAGGCGCATTTCGGCCTCGCCCTCGGGTCCGATCAGGCCGGCGATCACCTCTTGCCGTTTCAGCGCCACCCGCATCGCGTCGGCGCCGAAGATCAGCACGCCGGTGCGGTGCGGCTCCGGTTTGGCGAAATAGCGCGCGGCGTCGCGGCCCGAGAGTTTCATACGCCCCAGTTCCCCGAGCTGGCGATCAGGCGGGTGACCATCTGATCGGCAAGGATGATCATCAGCCGGTCATAGGCGTCACGCTCGGCTGTCTGGGTGGCGACGGGGGTGCCCGAGGCGGAATAGCCGGTAAAGCTGTTGACCGAACCGGTATAAACGGTTTCGCCGGTGGCAATCTCTGTCAGGGTGAAATCCACCTTCCCGGTGATGTTGTAGCGGGTGATTTCCTGGGCGGGGGTGATGGCCAGCCGTACCGATTCAGTCGTCAGCGTATAGTCGAGCATATAGCGGGGGGTGACAGGGCGGCGCAGCCGCTCTTCCAGCCGGCCGACAAGGTTATAGCTGTGGCGGTCCGTCGGGTCGGCCACGCGGATGCTGTTTTTCAGCCGTTCGGCGGGGCCGCCGGTGCCATAGGCGGGCTCGAACCCGCATCCGGCCAGCGGCAGGGCGGCCAGTAACAGCAGAAACGCGCGGCGGTCAGATGACGACATTGATGATGCGGCCCGGCACGACGATGAGCTTTTTCGGCGCGCCACCGTTCAGCGCCCTGATCACAGCATCATGGGCCAGCGCCAGCTTTTCAACCTCTTCCTTCGACATGTCCTTCGGAACGGAGATTTCAGCGCGTCGTTTGCCGTTGATCTGTATCGGCATGATCACCGTGTCCTCGACCAGCATCGCCGGGTCGGCCTGCGGCCAGGGCGCGGCCGCCACCAGCCCTTCGCCGCCCAGCAGGGCCCAGATCTCTTCGGCCAGATGCGGGGTCATGGGCGACATGAGCTGCGCCAGGGTGCGCATCGCCTCGCGCCGGGCGTCGGCCCCGGCCTTGGATTTCTGCAGCGTGTTGGTGAAGGCATAGAGCTTGGCCACCGAGGTGTTGAAGCCGAAGCTTTCGATGCCCATCGTCACGTCGTGGATGGCCTTGTGCATGGCGCGCAGCAGATCGTCATCGCCTGTGCCGGGGCCTTCGGCGCCGGCGATATCGGTGGCGATGCGCCACACGCGTGAAAGATGCTTGAACGCGGCCTCGGCGCCGGCGGCTGTCCATTCCACATCGCGTTCGGGCGGGCTGTCGGACAGGACGAACCAGCGGGCGGTGTCGGCACCGTAGGCCTGAACGATGTTCACCGGATCGACCACGTTCTTCTTGGACTTCGACATCTTGGCAGAGGGGATCACCTCCACCGCTTCGCCGGTGGCGCCGAGGCGGGCGCCGCTTTCTGTCCATTCGATATGCTCGGGCAGGTGATAGACCGGGCGATCGCGCTCATCGCGGGTGACATAGATCTCATGCGTGACCATGCCCTGCGTGAAGAGCGCATCGAACGGTTCCACCGCCTTTTGCGGCAGGTGGCCGCAGATCTGCATCGCACGGGCGAAGAACCGCGAATAGAGCAGGTGCAGGATCGCATGTTCGACGCCGCCGATATACTGATCGACGTTCATCCAGTATTCGGCATCCGCGGCGTTGGTCGGCGTCGCCGCCCCCGGAGAGGTGAAGCGCGCATAGTACCAGGACGAATCGACGAACGTATCCATCGTGTCGGTCTCGCGCTGTGCGGGCTTGCCGCAGGCGGGGCAGGCACAGTCGCGCCAGGTGGGGTGCCGGTCCAGCGGATTGCCGGGCTTGTCGAAGCTGACATCCTTGGGCAGTTCGACCGGCAGGTTTTCTTTCTTCTCGGGCACCACGCCGCAATCGTCGCAATGGATCACCGGAATCGGGCAGCCCCAGTAGCGCTGGCGGCTCAGCCCCCAGTCGCGCAGGCGGAACTTGGTGACGCCGTGGCCCACGCCGTTTTCCTCGCAAAAGCGGATCGCGGCGGCGATGGCCTCTTCGCCGGTGGCGGTCTCATCCCATGCGAAAGACCTCAGCCAGCGGACCTTTTCGGTCTTGGGCGGGGTGAAGGCGGTGTTTTCCACCGGCGCGCCGTTTTCCAGCGCCACGAACGTGTCGGTGACGGGCAGGTCGTATTTGCGGGCGAAATCCAGATCGCGCTGATCATGCGCGGGGCAGCCGAAAATGGCGCCGGTGCCGTAATCCATCAGGATGAAATTGGCGATATAGACCGGCAGTTCCCATCCCGTGTCGAACGGGTGGCGCACGGTCAGGCCGGTGTCGACGCCCTTTTTCTCGGCCTTTTCCATCTCTTCTTCGCTGGTGCCCATCTTGCGGCATTCGGCGTTGAACGCGGCGATTTCGGCGCTGTCCCGTTCCAGCGCCTTTGCCAGCGGATGATCGGGCGAGATGCCCACGAACGACGCCCCCATCAGCGTGTCGGGGCGGGTGGTGTAAACCTCGATCCGGTCGAAACCATCAGGCGCGTCGACAGTGGAAAAGGCGAACTGCAGCCCGCGCGACTTTCCGATCCAGTTGCGCTGCATCAGCTTGACCTTGTCGGGCCAGTTATCCAGCCCGTCCAGCGCGTCGAGCAGCTCTTCGGAGAAATCGGAGATCTTGAAGAACCACTGCGTCAGCTCGCGCCGCTCCACCGGTGCGCCAGAGCGCCAGCCCTTGCCATCCTCGACCTGCTCGTTGGCCAGAACGGTCATGTCCACCGGATCCCAGTTGACCACCGCGTTCTTGCGATAGACCAGGCCCTTTTCCATGAAGTCGATGAACATCGCCTGCTGCTGGCCGTAATATTCCGGATCACAGGTGGCAAACTCGCGGCTCCAGTCCAGCGACAGGCCCAGCGAGCGGAACTGCGCCTTCATGTTGTCGATATTGGCATAGGTCCAGTCGCCGGGATGCACCTTGCGTTCCATCGCGGCATTCTCGGCCGGCAGGCCGAACGCATCCCAGCCCATCGGGTGCAGAACACTGAACCCCTGCGATGCCTTGTAGCGCGCCACCACATCGCCCATCGTGTAGTTGCGCACATGCCCCATGTGCAGGTTGCCCGACGGGTAGGGGAACATCTCGAGCACATAGTATTTGGGGCGGGTTTCATCGCGGGTCGCGGTGAAGGTGCCGGCCTTTTCCCAGGCGGATTGCCATTTCGGTTCGATCTCACCGGGTGCAAAACGGGACATGTTCATGGTCCTTGTCAGTCAAACGCCGGGCGCGATGGCGGCCCGGCGTGGTGATAATGGCGGCGCGGGAGATCGTCCAGCACGGTTCTGGTCAGAGATTGCCGTCACGGATGCGCAATTGCCGGGCGCGGGTCAGAATCGCGTCTTCGACCGCGCGCGATGTGGCCGCGCTGACCGGGCCGTTGCGGGTGGCCAGCGCCACTTTCAGCGCGCGCGCGTCAAGCGCGGGGTCCTGAACATAAACCGTGGCGCGGTAAGCCTGGCCGCCGCCGGGCGGGGTGCCGAACCCGGTGACGATAATGCCCGAGAACGGATCGACCGTTTCGACCGGCAGGAAGTTGAGAACCTCCAGCGAGGCGTTCCAGAGGTATTTGTTCACTTCGATGGTCGTGTTGGGATCATCGGCATTGGCGAAAAGATCCCAGACGGTAGAGCTGTTTTTGTTGGTGTTGTCCGGATCATAGCTCGAACTGGCCGCTGGCCTGTCGGAATCGGGCGCGGTTTGCGCAGCCGTGGGATTCTGATTGCGGCCGCAACCGCTCAGACCTAGTGCAACCACAAGTACGGCTGCCGAAAGAACCCCGCTCTGGAAGGTCATGAAACTTCGCCCCCTTTGATAGTCCCCGTTCTCTAGCCGAGGCGGCGCAAGCGGACAAGGGATTTCAGGCTGTCCGGGCTTGCGCAGGATGCTGTCAGCAGTGTGACATCGGTGTGGCAAAGCTGCATCAATCGAAGCTGCATTGGATCGCGGCATTCCCGCTTTCTTGCAATCAGACAGTCAAAGAGCGACACAGCGGCATACTCAATTCGCTCCTTGGATTGAGGTGCTCCTTTTAATGAATGAGGGAAAACCATGAAAAAGGTTCTTCTTGCTACCACGGCGCTGGTTGCATCCGCTGGCATCGCTTCTGCTGAATTGGCCATCAGCGGTTTCGCCGAGATGGGTGTCGTCGGCGGTGATTTCTACGGCTCCGACAACGAAGACATGCAGTTTCACAACGACTTCACCATCACCTTCGATGGTTCGGGTGAAACCGACAACGGCCTGACCTTCGGTCTGCACATCGAACTCGAAGAGTCGAACAGCCCCCATTCGATCAACGGCGGCGCTTCGTACGACAACGAAGCCGCGTTCATCTCGGGTGCGTTCGGTACGCTGACCCTGGGTGAAACCGACGGTGCATTCGATAAGCAGCTGAAAGAAGTTGCTCTGGCCGGCGGCACGATCGCTGACGATGAAACCACCCACGCTGGTTTCAACGGCAACGGTAACTTCGACGGAACCGAAGACAACCAGGTTCTGCGTTACGACTATTCCTTCGGCGATTTCGGTATCTCGGCGTCGATGGAGCAGAACAACGATGGTGGCGATGACCCCGTCAGCGGCGATGACGACATCTACGCTCTGGGCTTCTCCTACGGTGTCGATCTGGCTTCGGGCATCGGCCTTGGCTTTGGTCTGGGCTACCAGACCGGTGGCGACACCGAGTTCGACGCGATCTCCGGCTCGATCTATGCTGACTTCGGCAACGGCTTCGAAGTTGCTGTGAACTACACCGACTACCAGGAAGATGCGCCGGACACCACGGCCACCTACTACGGTGACGCGACCCACTACGGTCTCGGTGTTGCTTACACCATGAACGCATGGACCTTCGCTGCCAACTACGGCGAATATGACTATGACGACACCCCGGACAAAAGCGGTTTCGGCCTGCTCGTGAACTACGACCTGGGTGGCGGTGCCGTTATCCAGGCCGGTTACGGCTCGAGCGACTACGACGGTGTCCAAGAGGACGAAGAGTCCTACTCGCTCGGCATCGCGATGTCCTTCTGATCCAGAAGAACATTTGGTTAAGGGAAGAGCGGGCGGTTTGCCCGCTCTTTTCTTTTGCGCGCTTCAAATCGACAACCCTGGTGGCGCGTGCTAGGCGGGGGCGAAACCTCGCCCATCCGGAGAGCGCCCGCCATGCTGCCGCTGAACCCCAGTCAGATTTCCAGGCTCTTCAAGGAAGCGCTGCAGCTTCAGGGGACAGGGAACCTGGACGCGGCGGAAGCGAAATACCGGACGATCCTGGGTGTCCGCCCGAAACTGCCCGAGGTTCACTTTCAGCTTGGCCGTATCGCGCTGGAACGCGACGAGGCGCAAAAGGCGGTTGGGCATTTCGAAACGGCGCTTCGGGAAAAACCGACAGAGGCCGCGATCTGGCAGGGTTATGCGCGGGCGGTTGCCGCACAGGGTGATCCCGCGGCGACCAGGGCGTTTCTGAAAAAGGTCAAGGCCGCGCGGCTTGACGCCAGGCTCGTGCTGCGTCTGCAAGAGCAGCTTGCCCCCGCCAAGGTCCGCAGCGCGACGGGAACAGGGACGGCCGCGCCTGCCGACATCCGGGCGCTGATCGGTTTGCTGAACACGGGTGCCTTCGCCGAAGCAGAGAAAAAGGCCACCGCATTGCGCGCCCGTCACCCGGATGTGGCGATCATCGCCGACATCCTGGCCAATGCGCAGGCCCGGCAGGGCAAGAACGCGGCCGCGCGGCAAGGCTTCGAATCGGCCATTCGGCTGGATCCGGCCTTTGCCGAGGCGCATAACAATTACGGGCGCTTCCTGGTGGAGACCGGGCATGCGGACGAAGGGCTGAAGCAGATCCGCGAGGCGCTGAAATACGCGCCCGGCATGCCCACGGCCCTGCTCAACCTTGGTATCGCGCTGTCGCAGAAGGGCGAGTCAAAGGGCGCGGCCGATGCGCTGCGCCGTGCCGCCGCCGCCCGGCCCGATCTGATCGAGGCGCATGTGCATCTGGGGCTGGAGCTGGGCAGGCTGCGGGACCACGAAGGCGCCATCGCCGCGTTTCGCGCCGCCATCGCGCAGGGCGATAGCCGGGCCGCGACGCGCGTAAGCCTGGCACAGGCCCTGTCTTCGGCGGGGCAGGAAGAGGCCGCGATGGAGGCGTTCGACGCCGCCATCGCCGCCGCCCCGGACATGGCGCGCGCGTATGGCGCGAAGGCGCTGTTGCTGCAGACACTCGGGCGGTTTGACGAGGCCGAACAACTGTTTCGCAAGGCGATCGCGCTGGAGCCGGAGAACGGCGAAAATTACCGCATGTTCATCGCATCACACAAGGTGCAGCCCGGCGACCCGCTGATCGCGGAGATGCAGGCGCGGTTCGATGACCCGGGGCTGAGCGATGAAAGCCGGATGAACCTGGGCTTCGCGCTGGCCAAGGTCCTGGAAGATACCAGGCAGTTCGGCCGCGTTTTCGCCTATCTGAACCCGGCAAACGCGCTGATGCGCAAACGCTTTCCCTATGACATCAAAGAGCGCCGCGCCGAGATCGACGGCTTGAAGGCCGCTTTCGCAGGTGCGGATTTCCAGGCCCGTAAGATTGCCGGCACCACCGATTTCGCGCCCATCTTCGTTACCGGCATGCCGCGTTCGGGCACCACGCTCGTCGAGCAGATCCTTGCCAGCCACTCTTCGGTCGGCGGGGCGGGCGAAGTCGGCTATGTGGCGCGGCAGGTATCCTCGGCGATGGTGCGCGAAGGCGGCGGCTACCGCCCGTTTTCGGAGCTGAGCGACGATGTGATCCGCGACATCGGATTCGGCACCGAAGCGCGGCTGCGGGCGCTTTGCCCGGGCAAGGAACGGATCACCGACAAGTCGATCCAGACCTATATGGTGACGGGTGCCGTCCGGCTTGCGCTGCCGAAGGCGCGTATGGTGCTGGTGCGGCGCGACCCGCGCGATACGCTTGTGTCGATCTACAAGAACCTGTTTCCCGAAGGCACGCATCGCTACGGCTATGATTTGCGGGATCTGGGTCTCTACTACCGGATGTTCGAAGAGATGGTGGATTTCTGGCGCGACAAGCTGCCGGGCGGGTTTTACGAGATTGAATACGAGGCCCTGATCGCCAATCCCGAGGAGGAATCGCGCAAGCTGATCGCCGCCTGTGATCTGGAGTGGGAGGATCAGTGCCTGAATTTCCACCAGAACAAGCGGCGGGTTTCGACGCTGAGCGTTTATCAGGTGCGCCAGCCGATCTATAGATCTTCGGCAAAGGCCTGGGAGCATTACGAGGATGATCTGGGGGCGCTGTTCGAGGCTTTGGGCGATTCGATTTAGGCGGAGGGGCTGATGGGGCTGAACGAGATCAAGGCGCGCGTGGCGAAGGCCGAGGCGGCGGCCGGGCGGGCGCCCGGCGCGGTTACGTTGATCGCGGTGTCGAAGGTGCAGCCGCTGAACCGGGTCGAGGCGGTGCTGGAACAGGGCCACCGGGTGTTCGGCGAGAACCGGGTGCAGGAGGCGGCGGGCAAGTGGCCGGCGCTGATGGAGCGGTTCGAAGGGGTCGCGCTGCATCTGATCGGGCCGCTGCAGGGCAACAAGGCGCGGCAGGCGGTGGAGCTGTTCGACGCGATCCATTCGGTGGATCGGTTGAAACTGGCGCAGCGGCTGGCCGGTCTGGCGCAGGAGCGCGGGCAATGCCCCGAGCTGTTCTTGCAGGTGAACACGGGCGAGGAGCCGCAAAAGGCCGGTGTGCCACCGGACGAGGCGGATGCGTTCGTGGCCCAGTGCCGCGCGCTTGATTTGCCGGTGCGGGGGCTGATGTGCATCCCGCCGGCGGAAGAGGAGCCTTCGCTGCATTTCGCGCTGCTGGCGAAGATCGCGGCGCGCAACGGGCTGGACGGGCTGTCGATGGGGATGAGCGGCGATTTCGAGCGGGCGATCGCGCTGGGCGCGACGCATGTGCGGGTCGGGTCGGCGATATTCGGAGAGCGCGCCTACGGGTAGTGCGGCGCCGGAGAATCTTGCCTCCGGCGGGGATATTTTCGGAAAGATGAAGCGGGTGCGCGTCAGGGTTTGATGAGGATCCGTGAGCGCGGGCGCCAGTTTTGTGCGATCCACCGGAGGTCGGCCGGGGCGAAGGCGATGCAGCCCTGAGTCGGGTGGCGCGGTTTGCGCCAGCGGTGCAGGAAGATGGCGGAGCCCTTGCCCGGTGTGGCATCGGGCCAGTTGTGATCGGTCATCAGGATCAGGTTGTAGAGCGGGTCGGGGCGGCGCAGGCGTTCGTGGCTGAACGGGTGGCCGGATGCGGTGAGCCCGTGGTTATAGGCCGGATCGGCGGGGTCGTCCGACCAGATATCACGCGGGCCGATGGCGCGCTGCGGGAGTATGCCGCCCGGGCGCGGCAGCCGGTCGGCGCGGAAGGCGGCGGCGCAGAGACGCAGCGGGCCGGTCGGGGTGGCGCCGTCGCCTTCGCGTTTATTCGCTGTGAGGCCGCGCTTGCCGATGGCGCAGGCCAGGCGGCGGCCGAGGAACCGGGCGCCCCAGCGCGTTACCACGAGGTCATCCGCGCGCGGGGTCACAGCAGGTGGCCCGACTTTGCCGCCTTGGTGGCCAGGTAATGGGCATTATGCCCGGTTTCGCCGACTTTCAGCGGAACGCGTTCGGTGACGGTGAGACCGTTGGCGGCCAGCATGGCCAGCTTGGCGGGATTGTTCGTCATCAGCCGCACCTGCGAAAAGCCCATCTGTTTGAGGATCGAGGCGCCGAGGCGGAAATCACGCTCATCATCCTCGAACCCCAGCCGGTGATTGGCCTCGACCGTGTCAAAGCCCTGATCCTGAAGCGAATAGGCACGCATCTTGTTGGCCAGGCCGATGCCGCGCCCCTCCTGATTGAGATAGAGCAGGACGCCCGCGCCTTCGCGCCCCATCTGGGCCAGCGCGCCGCGCAACTGCGGGCCGCAATCGCATTTCAGCGAGCCCAGCAGATCGCCGGTGAAACAGGCGGAGTGCAGGCGGGCCAGAACCGGCGTGTTGCGGGCGGGGGCGCCGATTTCGATGGCGTAATGTTCTTCGCCCCCGTCTTCGGGACGGAAGACATGCACGCGCCCGGCCTCTGACACGTCCAGCGGGACGCGGGCGCTGACGACCGGGTTCAGCGGGCTGGACGCCTGGATCGCGGTTTCGGCTTCGGCCAGAAGCACCATGGTCAGGCCATGTTCGGCGGCGAAGGCGGCGGGATCGGACAGTTCCATCGTCAGCACCGCAGGCAGAAGACGCGCGGATTTGGTGATGGCGATGGCGGCGCGATGCGGGGCGGCATCGCCGCCGCGCAGGCTTTGGAACGGGCCTTTCATCGGGGATTTCAGGTCGTCCGCCGGGTTGGCCACTGCATGGACCCAGCCGGGGGAGGCATCGGCAGGCACGCGCAGCCGGGCGATATCTCCGTCATAGGCGCGGGCCTTGAGCGTGGCGGCGCGGCGGGTGGTGATGACCAGCGTCAGGTGCGCGGCCATCGCCGTGAGCTGTGCCAGGCGCGCGGGATCCAGCGTTTCGGCGGCCAGAAACACCAGCCCGCCAGAGGGCCCGCCCAGCACGACGGGCACCCCCATGCGCAGATCGGCGCGGGCGCGGGCAAGGCGTTCGACGGGGGTGGGGCCAAGGCGCATCGGCCGTCCTCTTTCGGTTTTTCTGCGACAGGGTGTAACCTGTTTGCCTGAAATATGAAACAAAGGCGGCAATTGCGACACGGTTGCGTGAGAATGTTGCAGCAAATCTTGCCGAACCCCGTGGTGCCGAACATCTGTGTTCAGGAAAAACGAGGAGTAGCGGCATGGGAAATCTGAAGAAAATCCTGCTTGTCGATGACGAGGACGACCTGCGCGAGGCGCTGAGCGAACAATTGGTGATGACCGAGGATTTCGACGTTTTCGAAGCCGGCAGCGGCGCCGAGGCGATGGAGAAGGCCAGGGAAGCGATTTATGATCTGGTGATCCTGGACGTAGGCCTGCCCGACACCGACGGGCGCGAGTTGTGCCGGCTGATGCGCAAGCAGGGGGTCAAATGCCCGATCCTGATGCTGACCGGGCATGACAGCGATGCCGACACCATTCTGGGGCTGGACGCGGGCGCGAATGACTACGTGACCAAGCCGTTCAAGTTTCCGGTGCTTCTGGCCCGCATCCGGGCGCAGCTGCGCCAGCATGAGCAATCCGAAGACGCGGTGTTTCAGCTTGGGCCCTATACGTTCAAGCCGGCGATGAAGATGCTGGTGGATGAGGACGACAGGAAAATCCGGCTGACAGAGAAAGAGACCAACATCCTGAAGTTCCTTTACCGCGCCTCCGAGGGTGTGGTGGCGCGCGATGTGCTGCTGCACGAGGTCTGGGGCTATAACGCCGGGGTGACCACGCATACGCTGGAGACCCACATCTATCGGCTGCGCCAGAAGATCGAGCCCGACCCGTCGAATGCGCGGCTTCTGGTGACGGAAAGCGGCGGCTACCGTCTGGTGGCGTGAGGTCACAGTGTTGCCTGAATCGGCGGGTATGAAGCGTTGAGGGCAGGATTGTAGTGCAGGCATCCCTTGGCCAGGTCGGGGTAATGACGTGGCAACCTCCCTGTTGGACTGGCCCGGGCTTTCGCGTCCGGGCCCTTTTTTTGTGCGTCGCGTCAATTCGACGCATCTGCATTGTGCAGCGCTGTGCTGAGCGCGGGTGCGGGGCGTCGCGGGGTTTAGGCGCCGGGGCCAAGCCGCTTAGCTGCGCGGATGGAATTGCGCTTTTTCGAGATCTACCGGAACCCCGAGTATCTGGAACTTCTGTTCCGGGGCGCGATGACGAGCGCCGGGCTGACGGCGCTGTCTGGGCTTCTGGGGTTTCTCGCCGCGCTGCTTCTGGCTGGCGCGCGCTATCGCCGGATGCCGGTGTTGCGCCACGTGGCGGCGGCCTATGTCGAGTTTATCCGCAACACGCCGCTGATCGTGCAGCTTTTCTTTGTGGCATTCGGGCTGCCGCTGTTGCTGGGGTATCAGTGGCCGTTCTGGGGCCATGCGATCCTGGCGCTGACGCTGAATTTCTCGGCCTATTTCTCCGAGATCTTGCGGGCGGGGTTCACCACCGTCGGTGAGGGACAGCTGGAGGCCGCGCGGGCGCTGGGGGTGCGGCCGCTGACCGCGTTCCGAAAGATCGTGCTGCCGCAGGCGATCGCTCGCATGTACCCCTCATTGAACAGCCAGTTCATCTTTCTGTTCCTGACCACCGGCGTGATGTCGGAAATCGGGGTGCGCGACCTGACAGAGGCGGGCATGTATATCGACAGCCGCACCTTTCGCTCGTTCGAGGTGTTCTTCACCCTGACGGTGATCTACATCCTGCTGTCGCTCGTTTTCAAAACCGTGCTGGCGCTGGTGCAAAGATGGCTGTTCGCCTGGCAGGTCGCGCGTTGAAGGATCTGTTCGTCACCCTGTTCGGCAAGCCCGAAGGCATCGTGCTGTTTCAGCTGATCGAGGCGACTCAATACACGATCTATCTGTCGCTGATCGCGTTTCTGGGGGGCGGGTTCGTCGGGGCGCTGATCACGCTGTTGCGGGTGTCGCCGTCGAAGGCGGCCAAGCGGATCGCGATCGGCTATATCTGGCTGTTCCAGTCGGCGCCGCTTTTGATGCTGTTATTCCTGTTCGGGCTGGGCGTGCCGCGTTTGCTGAACCTGGATATCAGCCCGTGGTTCGCCGCTTCGGCGGCGCTGACGCTCTATTCCAGCGCCTATCTGTCGGATGTGTGGCGCGGCGCGCTGGAAAGCCTGCCGCGCGGTCAGTGGGAGGGGGGCCATGCGCTGGGCCTGCGGTTTGTGCCGACGCTGCGGCTGATCATTCTGCCGCAGGCGCTGCGGGTCGCGCTGGCGCCCACGGTCGGGTTCATGGTGCAGATCATCAAGGGCACGTCGCTGGCCTATATCATCGGGTTTCACGATCTGATGAGCATCGGCAAGCGCTGGGCCAATGCGCCGGTCGACGGCACCGAGCCGTTCATCATCTTCCCGCTGATGGCGCTGATCTATTTCAGCCTGTGTTTTCCATTGTCGCTTTACGCCCGTTGGCTGGAGCGGCGCCTCGGCACGTTCGGGAACGTGCCCAAACCCACCGCTGCCTGAGTTGATAACCAAGAGGGAGACCATCATGAAACTGTTCAAGACACTGATCGCCGCCGCGCTTGTCGCGGCTGCCAGCCCGGCGCTTGCCGATCTGTCGGACATCCTGTCCGCCGGCAAGGTCAAGATCGCCGTACCCGAAAGCTTCCCGCCCTTCGGCGCGCTGGGCGCCGAGGGCGAGCATGAGGGCTATGACGTGGACGTGGCCAAGCTGATCGCGGAAAACCTGGGCGTCGAGCTGGAGCTGGTGCCGGTCGTGTCGAAGCAGCGTATCCCGTTTCTGGAAACCGACAGGGTTGATCTTGTGGTTTCGGTGATGGGCGCCAACCCCGAGCGGGCCAAGTCGATCTGGTTTTCAGCCGCCTATGCGCCGTTCTATTCCGGCGCCTTCGCTTCGGCCGACAAGGCGATTGCGGGGCCTGCCGATCTGGCCGGCTTCAAGGTCGGCCTGACCGGTGGCACGCTGGAGGATCTGGAACTGACCAAGCTGACCGAAGGCACGGACGTGGAGATCATTCGGTTCGGCGATAACGCGGCCACCCTGTCTGCCTTCATCTCGGGGCAGGTGGATGTGCTGGTTTCGGGCAATACCGCCGCGGCCGAGATTTCCGAAAAGAACCCCGATATGTCGCTGGAGCGCAAGTTCATCATCAAGGACAGCCCGGCCTTCATCGGTGTGAAGAAGGGCAATTACGACCTGCTTCAGTGGGTCAACGTCTTCATCCTGCACAAGAAGCTGGGCGGAGAGCTGAACGCGATCTCGGAAAAATGGCTGGGTCAGGCGCTGCCGCCGCTGCCCACGTTCTGAACCCGGCGCGAGTTTTGCAAGAGGCCCGGTTTCGCCGGGCCTTTTTGTTGTCGCGAATGCGTGGCTTGAGCCGGGCCGGCCAAGGCCCTAGGTTTGCGCGACCCTGCAACCGGAGCCTGCCCATGCCCTTCACCGTCGCCACCTGGAACATCAACTCCGTCCGGCTGCGCGAGCCAATCGTGCTGAAGCTGCTGGCCGAGGAAGCGCCGGATGTGCTGTGCCTGCAGGAATGCAAGAGCCCGGTCGACAAGATCCCGCTGGAGGGGTTCCGGGCACTGGGCTACGGCCATGTGGTGGCGCGGGGGCAGAAGGGCTATAACGGGGTGGCGATCCTGTCGAAGCTGCCCATCGCCGATGTCGGAGAGATGGATTTCGCCGGGCTGGGCCACGCGCGGCATGTGGCTGCGAGGCTGGAAAACGGCGTGACCATCCACAATTTCTACGTGCCCGCCGGCGGCGATGTGCCGGATCGCATGGTGAATGAGAAATTTGGCCAGAAGCTGGATTACCTGACTGAAATGCGCGACTGGTTTCATGGCGACGCGCCCGAGAAATCGATTCTGGTGGGCGATCTGAACATCGCCCCGCGCGAGGATGACGTCTGGAACCACAAGCAGTTGCTGAAGATCGTCAGCCATACCCCGATCGAGGTGGAGCATCTGGGCCAGGCGCAGGAGGCGGGCAGATGGGTGGATGTCACGCGGGCCGATATTCCCCAGGGGCTGCTTTACAGCTGGTGGTCCTATCGCGCGAGGGATTGGGACGCCGCGGACAAGGGCCGCAGGCTCGATCACATCTGGGCCACGCCGGATATCTCGAACGCCGCGCATGGCTCGCGCATTCTGCGCGCGGCACGGGGCTGGGAAAAGCCGAGCGACCATGCGCCGGTCTTTGCGAGCTTCGATCTGTGACATTGGGTCTTGGGTTTTTCGCCCAAGGCGCACATATAAGGGCAAACGCGCCTGAAACCCGAGGACGGATATGCTTGAACTTGGTGGAACCCCGAATGCGGCCCCGGCCGATGACCTGATCAAGGACAGCTCGGAAGCGACCTTCATGCAGGATGTCGTCGAGACCAGTAAGCAAGTGCCGGTCATCGTCGATTTCTGGGCGCCGTGGTGCGGCCCCTGCAAATCGCTTGGCCCGGCGCTGGAAAAAGCGGTGACCGAGGCGGGCGGCAAGGTGCGCATGGTCAAGGTCAACGTCGACGAGAACCAGCAGATCGCGGCGCAGCTGCGCATCCAGTCGATCCCGACGGTTTATGCCTTTTTCGACGGTCAGCCGATCGACGGTTTTCAGGGCGCGGTGCCCCCGGCCGAGATCGCGGCCTTCATCGAACGGGTGGTCGCGGCAGGCGGCGGCGCGGGTGATGGCGGCCTGGCCGAAGCGGTCGAGGCCGCAGAGCAGATGCTGGCCGAAGGGGCCGTGGTCGATGCGGCGCAGACCTTTGCCGCGATCCTGGGCGAAGAGCCCGAGAATGCCGCCGCCTATGGCGGGATGATCCGCGCGCATCTGGCACTGGGGGAGGTCGATCAGGCCGAGGCGCTGCTGAATGCCGCGCCCAAGGCTGTGGCAGCCACCCCGGAAGTAGAGGCGGCGGGCGCGCAGGTGGCGCTGGCCCGTCAGGCCGCCAAGGCCGGGCCGGTGGCCGAACTGCGCGCGGCGGTGGATGCCGATCCCGACAACCTTCAGGCGCGGTTCGATCTGGCGCAGGCGCTGCATGCGGCGGGCGAGGTCGAGGCGGCCGTGGATGAATTGCTGGATCTGTTCCGCCGCGACCGTGAATGGAACGACGGCGCCGCCAAGGCGCAGCTTTTCACGATCTTCGATGCGCTGAAACCGCAGGATCCGATCGCGCTGGCGGGCCGGCGCAAGCTGTCATCCATTATATTTGCCTGACCGTCGGGAAGAGCTACCTTGATCGGTATGTTCTCATCCGCTGATCTGCCGAAGGCGATTCCCGTCTTCCCCTTGCCGGGCGCGCTGCTGCTGCCCCGGGCGCGGCTGCCGCTGAATATCTTCGAGCCGCGCTACCTTGCGATGCTCGATGACACGCTGAAGACGCCGCACCGGCTGATCGGCATGGTGCAGCCCCGGCAAGTGCCGGGCGGCGACGCGAAAAAGCTGCATGCGATCGGCTGCGCCGGGCGCGTCACCGCGTTTTCTGAAACGGAGGACGGGCGCTACATGATCACCCTGTCCGGCATCTCGCGCTATCGCATCCGGCAGGAGGTTTCGGGCTTCTGCCCCTATCTGCGCGCCGATGTCAGCTGGGCCGGGTTCGACAGGGATCTGGGCCATGCGGAACAGGACAATGGGTTCGACCGGGCCTGTTTCATGGATCTGCTGAGGCGCTATTTCCATGACCGCAGCCTCTCGACCGATTGGGAAAGCCTGAAGGCGGCGGATGATGAATTGCTGATCAACTCTCTGTCGATGCTGTGCCCCTTCGCGCCGGAAGACAAGCAGGCCCTGCTGGAGGCGCCGACGCTGACCAATCGGCGCGAAACCCTTTCGACCTTGCTGGAATTCGCCCTGCGTGGCGGCAATAACGAAGAGATGATGCAATGACCGACGAACCCAAGGCCGACCGCCGCATGCTGGAGGCGCTGGTGTGCCCGGTGTCGCAGGGTGTGCTGAGCTATGACGCGGAAAAGCAGGAGCTGGTGTCGAAAGCGGCGCATCTGGCCTTTCCGATCCGCAACGGAATCCCGATCATGCTGGTCGATGAGGCGCGCGAGATCGCATAGCCTGCGCGCGGCGTCAGATCGGGCGGCCCTTCATCAGGCGCGGCAGTTCCCCGTTCAGCCCAGCGGCTTCGCGGATGAAGCGGCGGCGCAGGCCGGGCATGGCGTTCACGGCGCCCAGCCCGATGTCGCGCACCGCACGCAGCAGGGGGTTGTCGTTCGAAAACAGCCGGTTGAACCCGTCCGTCGCAAGCGCAAGGGTTGCCGTGTCCCAGCGGCGCCAGCGCTGATACCGCTCCAGCACATCGCGCGCGCCGATCTCTTCGCCGCGGCGGCAGGCGTCTACCAGCACCTCGGCCAGGGCGGCGACATCGCGCAGGCCAAGGTTCAGCCCCTGTCCGGCAATCGGATGCACCCCATGCGCGGCATCACCGACCAGCGCCAGACGATCGCCGATCAGCGCATTGGCGAGGGTCAGGCTCAGCGGATAGGTGAAGCGGGTGCCGGCAAGGTGAATCTCGCCCAGAAAATCGCCGAAGCGCGGGCGTAGCGCGGCAAGATAGCCGACGTCGTCCAGCGCCTGAATGGCGGCGGCCTGTTCATGGGTCTCGCTCCAGACAATCGAACAGCGGTTGCCCGGCAGTGGCAGGATGGCCAACGGCCCCGGCGGCATGAAAAACTGATGCGCGATGCCATGGTGCGGCTTTTCGTGGCCGATGGCGCAGACCAGCGCGGTTTGCCCGTAGTCCCAGCCGGTGCGCGCGATCCCCGCGCGATCCGCCGTGCCGCTGCGCCGCCCGTCGCACCCGACCAGAAGCCGGGCGGTGCGGGTGCCGCCAGAAGCAAGCGTCACGGTCACGCCGGCGGACTGCACATCCTGCGCCACGACGGTTGTACCGGCAAGGTGGGTGATGCGCGGTTCGGCGGCCATCGCGCTCAGAAGGGCGCGGCGCAGAAAGCGATCCTCGATCATGAAGCCCATCGGGCCTTCCTCGATCTCGGCATGGTCGAACTCCAGCACGAAAGGCGCGGGGCCTTCTCCGGCATGACCGTCAGAGACCTTGATCTCAAGGATGGGCTGCGCATCCGCGGCAAGGCCCGCCCACAGGCCGATCGCCGATAACAGCCGCTGCGAGGCAAGCGCCAGCGCGTAGCTGCGCCCGTCGAACCCCGAGGTGCCGCGGGTGTCGGCAGGAATGGCATCAACCACCGTCACGCTCAGCCCGCCCTGGGCCAGGGCCAGCGCCAGGGCAGAGCCGTTCAGCCCGCCCCCCACGATCAGCACGTCGGAATCATATGTCATGCCCCGCACTATGCGCGGCCGCGCGGGATTGTCCATGCGCCGCGAGGCCGCTACCGTCATTCCGGCAAAGCGGGGAGAGCGAAATGCGCAGGCAATGGCTGACCATGAGCGCGGGTGCGCTGGGGCGCGGAATCGCGGCGGGGCAGATCGACCCGCTGGAACTGACCGGCGCCTATCTGGATGCGATCGCGGCGCATCCGATGACCCCGCGCATCTATGCCCGGGTCACCGCTGAACGTGCCCTGGCCGAGGCGGAAGCCGCGCGCAAACGGGCGGGATCCGGTCACCGGCGGGGCCCGCTGGACGGCGTGCCGATCTCGTGGAAAGACCTGTTTGACACTGCCGGCATCGCGACGGAGGCGGGATCGGCCCTGTTGCAGGGCCGGGTGCCCGAAGCGGATGCCGAAGTTCTGCGCAATGCCACCGCCGCCGGGGCGGTCTGCCTGGGCAAGACGCATATGTCGGAACTGGCGTTTTCCGGCCTGGGGCTGAATCCGGTGACGCAAACACCACCCTGCCTGAACGATGCTGATGCGGTTCCGGGCGGTTCGTCTTCGGGCGCGGCCGCGTCGGTCGCCTTTGGGCTGGCGGCCTGCGGCATCGGTTCGGACACGGGCGGATCGGTGCGTATCCCGGCGGCGTGGAATGATCTCGTGGGGCTGAAGACCACGGCGGGGCGGCTGTCGCTGAAGGGCGTGGTGCCGCTGGCCGAAAGCTTTGATACCGTGGGGCCGCTGTGCCGCACGGTCGAGGATGCGGCGCTGATGCTTGCGATGCTCGAAGGTGGGCGCGCCGCCGATCTGCGCGGCGCCAGCCTGACCGGGGTGCGCCTGATGGTGCTCGACACCATCGCGATGGACGGGCTGCGCGGCGCCCCGCGCGCCGGCTTCCGAAGCGCGGTGGAGAGGTTGCAGGCCGCCGGGGCAACCGTTGCCCACCGCGAAATCCCCGAGGTGGAACAGGCGATGGAGCTTGCCGGCGTGCTGTTCACGACAGAGGCCTATGCCACCTGGAAAGATGTGATCGAAGCCGCGCCGGAAAAGATGTTCCCGGCGATACTCGAACGGTTCCGCGCGGGCCGCGATTATGGCGGGGTGGCGTTCGTGTCCGCCTGGCAGAAACTGCGCCGCCTGCGCCGGGTCTGGGCGGAAAAGACCGCCGGGTTCGACGCTGTAATCATCCCGACCGCGGCAAACCTGCCGCCGGATGCCAAGCGGCTGATGGCGGATACAGAGTATTACGTTACCGAAAACCTGCTGACCCTGCGCAACACCCGCATCGGCAACCTGATGGGCGGCGCGGCGCTGAGCCTGCCGACCGGCCTGCCGTCCACCGGCATCATGTTCCTGACCCCGCCGCACAGCGAAGAGCGGTTGTTGCGGCTGGGGGCCGCGGCCGAGGCGGCGCTGGCGTAAAAGACACATCTTTGCGCGGCAGGGTCCGAAATATCCGGGCTTTTTCTGGACCGGGCGCAAATCTGTGGGTATTCTTTGTGCAAACGGGGCGATATGACCCCGATCCCTTGAGGCAGTACAGTGGTCCTATGACCTTTCCGGAGCGGTTTTCGAACCTGCCAGATTACGCGTTTCCGCGCTTGCGCGGCCTTCTCGACGTGCATGCGCCGGGGGGCGACGTGCTGCATATGACCATTGGCGAGCCAAAACACGCGTTTCCGCCCTGGGTGGGCCAGATCATCGCCGAAAATGTCGCCGGCTTCGGGAAATACCCGCCCAACGATGGCACGCCGGAGCTGTGCGCCGCGATCGCAGGCTGGATCGGGCGCCGCTACGGCGTTTCGGTCGATCCCGGCACGCAGGTGATGGCGCTGAACGGCACGCGAGAGGGGTTGTTCAACGCCGCGCTCGCCCTTTGCCCCGAAACGGTGCGCGGCAAGCGACCGGTCGTTCTGATGCCCAACCCGTTCTATCAGGTCTATGCCGTGGCCGCGCTGGCCGTTGGGGCCGAGCCTGTCTATGTGCCCGCCGGGCCGGAAACGGGGTTTCTGCCCGATTACGGCGCACTGGGCGCGGATGTGCTGAACCGGGTGGCGATTGCCTATCTGTGCTCGCCCTCCAACCCGCAGGGGGCCGTGGCGACGGCGGAGTATTGGCAAGACCTGATCGCGCTGGCCGAAAAGCATGATTTCCAGATCTTCGCCGACGAATGCTATTCCGAGATCTACCGCGATGCGGCACCCGTGGGCGCGTTGCAGGCGGCCAGGCAAGCCGATCCCGAGCGTGTGGTGGCGTTCAATTCCTTGTCCAAACGCTCCAACCTGCCGGGGTTGCGCTCTGGCTTTGTGGCGGGCGGGGCGCAGAGCGTCGCGCGGATCAGGCAACTGCGCGCCTATGCCGGGGCGCCGCTGCCGCTGCCGCTGCAACGGGTGGCGGAACAGATCTGGGCCGACGAGGCGCATGTCGATGAAAACCGTGCGCTCTATCGCCGCAAATTCACTGCCGCCGATGCGATTTTCGCCGATGTGCCGGGCTATGTTCCGCCGCAGGCCGGGTTTTTCCTGTGGCTGCCGGTGGAGGATGGCGAGGCCGCGGCGCTGACGCTGTGGCAGGAAACCGGCGTCAGGGTTCTGCCCGGCGCCTATCTCGCCCGCGACGTGGGCGGGCATAATCCGGGCAAGGATTTTATCCGGGTCGCGATGGTGGCCCCAATCACAGAAATGCAGCACGGGCTTAGCAAGCTTCGTGACTGTCTCTACAGGTAAGGACGAGGGATGGCTTCGTATCAGATGAAACAGCGCGATCCGCTTTTTGATGCCAACATGCAGGCTGCGATCGAACGGCGGGGCAAGGAACTGCTGGGCATTGCGCTGATCGTGCTGGCGGTGATGACGGCGATGCTGATCGCCTCTTACGTGCCGGAAGATCCAAGCTGGCTCTCGGCCACCGATGCGCCTGCCGCCAACCTGCTGGGCCGGTTCGGGGCCTCGATCGCCTCGCCGCTGCATGTGATCGTGGGGCTGGGTGGCTGGGGTCTGGCACTGGTGTTCGGCGTCTGGGGCGTCCGCTTCGTGCTGCACCGGGGTGAGGAACGCGCGATGGGCCGGGTGATCTTCGCGCCGATCGCCATCGCGCTGGCGTCGGTCTATGCCGCGTCCCTGGTTCCGACACCGGGCTGGACCCATGATTTCGGTATGGGTGGGCTGTTTGGCGAAACCATTCTGGGCGCATTGGTGAACATTGTTCCGGTTTCGGCCACGCTGGGCCTGAAGCTGATGGCGGCGGTGGTGTTCCTGGCCATGATCGGCATGGCGCTGTTCGTGCTGGGCTTTGACCGGGCAGAGCTTGCGGCGCTGGGCCGGTTCATGCTGGTCGGGGCGATCATGGCCTACGCCAGCCTGATGACGCTGCTGGGACGCGGAGCCAGCGGTGCGGTGCATGGCGCACGGGCGTTGCAGGCCCGCCATCATGCCCGCAAGCAGGAACAGGCCGCGCTGCGCATGGCCCATGCGGCAGAGCCGGTGGTTCACCGCGCGCCGATGCCCCAAGCCCCGGCGCCGATCGCCGGGCCGCGCGAAAAGACCGGCCTGCTGGCGCGGGTGCCCAGCCTGCTCAAACGCGCGCCGGATCCCGAGCCGGAACTCGTGGAGCCGATCTTGCCCGAAGGCGCGGAGGGGGCCGAGCCGATGTCGGAAGAGCGTATCAAGGCGCGCATCGCCGATGTGATCCGCAGCCGTGTGCGTCAGGCGCCGCCTCTTCACGCCGCGCGGGCCGAGCCGCCGGTGCAGGCGCCGCGCATCGAGCCGGTGCTGCAGGGCGCATCGAACCCGGCCGCCGCCGCCATCGCGCGCCGCCGCGGGCCGCAGCCGCTGATCATCGACACGCCGTCGCGCATGCCGCCGCCGCCGCAGGCCCTGACGGTGGCGCCGGAGCCGGAGCTGGAGCCCGAGATTTTCGATGACGAACCGGCATATGATGCCGCCGCCTATGATCTGCCGGTGGCGCAGCCGCGCAAGGTTGTGCAGCATCCGCCGAAAAAGCCTGCCCAGCCGTCGCGTCAGGCCCGGGCCGAGGCGCAGCCCGCGCTGCGTTTCGATGATCAGGCGGGCACTGAATATGAGCATCCGCCGCTGTCGCTTCTGACCAACCCGGTCAGTGTCGAGCGTCATCACCTGAGCGACGAGGCGCTGGAAGAGAACGCGCGGATGCTTGAAAACGTGCTGGATGATTATGGCGTGAAGGGCGAAATCGTCAGCGTGCGCCCCGGCCCCGTTGTCACGATGTACGAGCTGGAGCCGGCGCCGGGCCTGAAGGCCAGCCGCGTGATCGGCCTTGCCGATGACATCGCGCGCAGCATGTCGGCGCTGTCGGCGCGGGTGTCCACCGTGCCGGGGCGGTCGGTGATCGGCATCGAACTGCCGAATGTGAATCGCGAAAAGGTGGTGCTGCGCGAAATCCTTTCGGCCCGCGATTTCGGCGACAGCAACATGCGCCTGCCGCTGGCCCTGGGCAAGGATATCGGCGGCGACCCGGTTGTGGCCAACCTGGCGAAGATGCCCCACCTTCTGATCGCCGGGACCACCGGCTCGGGTAAATCGGTGGCGATCAACACCATGATCCTGAGCCTGCTTTACAAGCTCAGCCCCGAGGAATGCCGGCTGATCATGATTGATCCCAAGATGCTGGAATTGTCCGTCTATGACGGTATCCCGCATCTTCTGTCGCCCGTTGTGACCGACCCGAAAAAGGCGGTCGTGGCTCTCAAGTGGGTCGTGGGCGAGATGGAAGAGCGCTATCGCAAGATGTCGAAGATGGGCGTGCGCAATATCGACGGGTATAACGGCCGGGTGCGCGACGCGCTGGCCAAGGGCGAGATGTTCAACCGCACCGTCCAGACCGGGTTTGACGACGAAACCGGCGATCCGATCTTCGAGACCGAGGAATTCGCGCCCGAGGCGATCCCCTATATCGTGGTGATCGTCGATGAGATGGCAGATCTGATGATGGTTGCGGGCAAAGAGATCGAGGCCTGCATTCAGCGGCTGGCGCAGATGGCGCGGGCCTCGGGCATTCATCTGATCATGGCCACGCAACGGCCCTCGGTCGATGTGATCACCGGCACGATCAAGGCCAACTTCCCCACACGGATCTCGTTCCAGGTGACGTCGAAGATCGACAGCCGCACCATTCTGGGCGAGCAGGGGGCGGAGCAGCTTCTGGGTATGGGCGACATGCTCTACATGGCGGGCGGGTCAAAGATCACGCGCGTTCACGGGCCCTTTGTTTCGGATGAAGAGGTCGAAGAAATCGTCACCTATCTGAAATCCTACGGCCCGCCGGAATACATGAGTGGCGTTGTCGATGGCCCGGATGAGGGCAAGGAAAGCGATATCGACATGGTGCTGGGCCTTGGTGGCGGCAACGATCTGGAAGATGCGCTTTACGATACCGCTGTCGCGATCGTGCTGAAGGACCGCAAATGCTCGACCTCCTACATCCAGCGCAAGCTGGCCATCGGCTATAACAAGGCCGCCCGCCTTGTAGAGCAGATGGAGGAAGAGGGCGTCGTATCCCCCGCCAACCATGTGGGCAAGCGCGAGATCCTAGTGCCGGAACAGCAGTAATCCGCCGCTCGCCATTTCGTGAGGGCGCGGCAGGTGAAACGCCGCGGGAAAGTGCCTAGATCAGCCCTATGAAAAAACTGCGCATGACACTGATGGCGCTTGCCGCCTCCTTTATCGCCCTTCCGGCCGTGGCCGCGGAAATTCCGCTGTCGCGGCTTTCGGCCTATCTGAACGGGCTGACCACGGCGCAGGGCGATTTCAGACAGATCAACACGGATGGCTCGGTGTCCGGCGGCCGGCTTTATATCCAGCGGCCGGGGCGCGCCCGGTTTGAATATGCCGCGCCGAATGATGCGCTGGTGATGGCCGGCGGCGGGCAGGTCGCGGTTTTCGATCCCAAGTCGAACCAGCCGCCCGAGCAATACCCGCTGGCACGAACACCACTGAACCTGATCCTGGCGCGCAACATCAATCTGGACGATGCCCGCATGGTGGTGGGACACATGGCCGAAGGCGATATGACGGCCGTTGTCGCGCAGGACCCGGAGCATCCGGAATACGGCACCATCAGGCTGGTGTTTGCCGACAACCCCGTGCGCCTGCGGAAATGGGTGATCACCGACGAGGCCGGCGGCATCACCACGGTGGAGCTGGGCGCGTTCGAGACAGGGATGAAGCTCGCGCCGAGCCTGTTCAACATCGTCCTCGAGGCACGGAACAGGGCCGGAGACTAGCGGCAGCGCGCCAGTTGCACACGATAGGTCGTCGCCCGCGACGCGACCTCATCCGCCACCCGGATCAGCCAGCTTTTGCTGCGATAGCTGCCACGGGCATAGCCGGTGTGGCCCTCGTGATAAGCCAGATACTGATTGCGCGCGTCCGACAGGGAGATCCCGTTGCGCGTGCGCGTCTTGTTCATGTACCAGCCCATGAAATCGGTGGCGTCATCGATCCGGTCGCGCCTGGCGCGGCGGTTGCCCGTCGCGTGCCGGTATTCATCCCATGTGCCGTCGAGCGCCTGGGCATAGCCATAGGCAGAGCTTTGGCGGCCCATCGGGATGATGCCGAGCGCATAGCTCACTGGGGTGCGGGCATCACCGTCGAATTTGCTTTCCTGATAGATCGTGGCCATCTGCACATGTACCGGCACGCCCCAGCGGCGTTCTGTCCTGTTCATGGCGCGCAGGTATTTCGGGCGCTGGCTGACAATGCTGCAAGCGTCATCAAGATTGCGCGGAGGGCTGTCATACCCTCCGCCGCAACCGGCCAGAAGGGCCAGTACGGCTACGCGAAGAAGTCTGCTCATCTGCCTCTCGCATTCTTTGTTTTTTGGCAGAATACGTAAAATGCCGCCCGTTTGGAACGGGCAACATGCCGGGTCAGATCAAAAATGCGAGGGTGAGAGGTATTGTCGCAACCGACAGCAGCGTCGAAACGACGACAAGCCCGGCCACCGCATCCGCGTCGGCCCCGTATTTCTCGGCCAGCAGATAGGACGTGACGGCGACAGGCGTCGAGATCTGAAGCACCAGAACCGCGAAGGGTTCCGGCGCCAGACCGAACAGCCGGCCGACGATCCAGGCCGCCGCGATGCACAGCACGACCTTGGCCAGCGACAGCCACAGCGACAGGGGCACATGGCTGGGCCGAAGCCGCGCGACGGCCACGCCAAGCGTGATCAGCATGATCGGGATCGCCATCTGCCCGGCGAGTTCGAGCGTGTTGGTCAGAAAACGCGGCGTGTGCCAGCCCTGCCACAGGAACACCCCGCCCAGAACGGTTGCGCCCACCAGCGGCTCCTTGATCACCTTCAGCGGCGAGCCATCGCCGGACACCATCCAAATCCCTGCGGTAAAAGAGAAAATCGCCATCACCGCGAACACGACCACGGCATAGCCAAGCCCGGTTTCGCCAAAGGCGAACAAAGCCAGCGGCAGGCCCATATTGCCGGTATTGCCGAAGATCAGGGGCGCGAGATAGGTGCGCCGATCCAGCCCCCCGAGGGAAACGAGCGCCAGACACAGCACGGTGACCGCGCCATAGGCGGCGAGCGCGGCAAGTGAAAGCGTGGTCAGCGCCTGCGGCTCGATCTCGGTTCTCATCAGCGAAGTGAAGATCAGGCAAGGCACCGAAAGGGTCATGGCCAGGCGGGTCACGAACTCCACCCGGTACTCAAACCCCATGCGGACCCAGAAAAATCCGATCGCCGCCAGCAGGAAAACCGGGGCCACAATCTCGAGCACTGTCAGGACGATGTTCACACACTGTTTCCTTATTCTGCGGGGGCCTGCATGGACATTGCGCCAAACGAGGGGTAACTACAAAGTGGTGGGGGTTGCAACGGCATGCTGAAGTCGCAGGCTAAATATCATCTTGGGCAGGTGGTCCGCCATCGGAAACACCCCTTTCGGGGTGTCGTTTTCGACGTGGACGCGATGTTCTCGAACACCGAGGATTGGTATGACGCCATCCCCGAAGACAGCCGGCCGTCCAAGGATCAGCCGTTTTACCACCTGCTGGCCGAGAATGACCAAAGCTATTACGTGGCCTATGTCTCGGAGCAGAACCTGCTGCCCGACGAAACCGGAGAGCCGGTGGACCACCCCGATCTTCCCGACCTGTTCGGCGATTTCGAGGATGGCCATTACCCGCTTCAGTTTCAGCTCAACTGACCGCTAGTATCCCAGCGCGCAGCCATCCTTTCGCGGGTCCGACGCGCCCTGAAGCACACCGTTTTCATCGTCAATCAGAATAGCCTGCGCGCCGCCGATCGGCACCTCGGGGGTGCCGACCTTATGGCCCATCTCGGCCAGTTCGGCGCGCACCTTGTCAGGATAACCGCGCTCCACCATCATCTGGCCGGCGTCGGAAAAACTGCGCGGGGCATCGATGGCGGCCTGGGGGTGAAGGCCGAAATCGACGATATTGGTGATCAGCCTGGAATGCCCGTTGGGCTGATAGGCGCCGCCCATCACGCCGAAGGGCATGATCACCTTGCCGCTCTTTTTCAGCATGCCGGGGATGATCGTGTGCATCGGCCGCTTGCCACCGCCCGCCTCGTTCGGGTGGCCCGGCTCCAGCGAAAAGCCGAAACCGCGGTTCTGGAACAGCACCCCGAATTTCGATGATGCGATGCCGGAGCCGAAGCTGTGGAAGATCGAATAGATCAGCGATACCGCCATCCTGTCCTTGTCGATCACGGTCAGGTAGATGGTTTCGCGGTGCACCCTGTCCGACGCGGCGCGCGGGTCGGGCATCGCCGATTTCGGATCGATCAGCGCGGCGAGATCCGCGCCCAGTTCGGGCGAGAGCATATGCGGCAGCCGCGTCATATAGTCGGGGTCGGCCAGAAACCGGTCGCGGGCGTCATAGGCCAGCTTGGCGGCCTCCGCCTCGATATGCGCGCGCGCGGTGCCGAAGGGATCCATCCCGGCGACGTCGAAATGAGACAGGATGTTGTTGAGCAGGATCGCGGTCGCGCCCTGGCCGTTTGGCGGATGCTCCACCATTTCGACATCCTTGTAGGCGCCGCTGACCGGATCGGTATAGTCGCAGGCCGTCGCCGCGAAATCATCCAGCGTGTGAACCCCGCCAAGGGCACGCAACGCGGCGACCATGTCTTCGGCAACCTCGCCCTCATAGAACCCGGCCCGGCCTTCCAGGGCGACGCGGCGCAGAACCTCGGCCTGTTGCGGATGGCGAAAGACCTGGCCCGCCACCGGGGCCTTGCCCGCCAGCAGATAGTGATCGCGCGCGTCTCCCTGCAGGGTGGATGCGGCTATGCGCCAGTCCATCGCGGTACGCGGGGCAACCGGTACGCCCGCCTCGGCATAGTGGATCGCGGGGGCGAGCGCGGCCTTGAGCCCGATCCGGCCCCAGTCTTTCGACAGTCGGCAGAAGGCGTCGATGGCGCCGGGGATGGTCACGGCCTCGGGCCCGCCGGAGGAGATGCCGGACATCGGCGCACCTGGGGTTTTTGCCTGCCCGGCGACGCGCAGCTTTTCGGCTGACAGGGCCGCAGGGGCGCGGCCGGATCCGTTCAGCGCGATGATCTTTTCGTCGCCGGCCGGTTTCAGAAGCACGAAACAGTCGCCCCCGATACCGGTCATCTGTGGTTCGCAGATGCCAAGCAGCACGGCGCCGGCAATCGCGGCATCCACGGCGTTTCCGCCCGCTTCGAGGATCTGCACCGCGACCTTGGCCGCCAGCGGATGCGATGTGGCGCAAATCCCGTTCTGTGCGAACACGGGCGACCGGCCCGGAAGATGAAAATCACGCATGCTTTCCGTCCCTTGAGTTGTTGCGAACCTTAGGGCTGCGCTGCGGGAATTCCAAACGGATTTCGTGGGAAAAGTCGATGCATAAGACCTCGACGCCACGCACTGGGTGGGGGCTGTTGACGCAGCGCCGAGGGAAGCCATATGCAGCTACACTTGCACCATCACCGGACATTCGGGCTGCGATGTGGATTCATTATGGCTGTTTTGAGGCGGGGCCATCTCCGTGGCAATCAAGGCCCATCAGGAAGCTGAGCCGGTTCAGGCCACCATCCCGGCAATAGGTCAGCTCGCGGGTCAGGGTCCGGATGATGTGCCAGCCGAACCCGCCTTCGGGCAGATCGTCGAGGGTGGGATCGGGGTTCACCGCCCGGCCTTCGGGAAGCTGGCCGCCGGGCATCGCGCGCCCTGTGTCCATCAAGGTCAGCTTCAGCTCGGGCGGCCGGTGCTGAAGCTCCAGGTCGACGGGGCCGGGGGCGCCTTCGCCATAAGCGTGTTCGGCGATGTTGTTGAGCGCCTCCGCCAGAACCAGTTCGACGGAGCCGCAAAACTCTTCATCGATGCCGGCGGATCTTATCCAGGAGGTCACCTCGCCCAGGGCCAGACGCACGGCCATCGGTTCGCCGGGGAAGGAGAGTTTGAAATCGGCGGTATTCATGGTGTCAGTCTGTTCTTTCCGCGTGACGTCAGGGGGGCTGCGATCACGGTCCATCCCCCGGTCAGGCGGCGGTTGCGCCGGGGGCGACGGCCCCGTTGATGCTGTCATGCAGGGTAAAGACCGAATCCATCCGGGTCAGGCGGAAAACCTTGGCAACCGTGGGCGTCAGCCCGGCAAGTTCCAGCCGCCGCTCGGGCCCGAGGTATTTCATGAACGACACCACCGCGCCGAGCCCGCTGCTGTCGAGAAAATCGACGCGTGACATATCGACGACGACGCGCTGATGCGGAGTTTCCGAGATTTCGCGCATCCTGTCCTTGAACTGGATCGCCACGGCGGCGTCGATTCGGTCGTCGATCACCGTCACGACCAGCGCATCGCCGTGCTCCTTAGCCTGAAGTTCCATCTGCCACTCCTGATGTTGCCGTCACGGGCAGGCTAGACGGCAATCCTTACCAACCGGTATCCATCGGATGAGAGTCGCAAAGCGGCAGAAGCTGCGGCGCCGGGCACCTCGGGAAAGGGCAGAGGCATGGATTACACCGAACTTGCGAAAACCGTCGCCGCACTGGTGGAGGGCGAGCGTGACACCATCGCTCTGATGGCCACGCTTGCCTGCGAAATTCACCATGCCGACGACCGGTTCGACTGGACCGGGTTCTATCGCAACATGGGCGATGACGTGCTGAAGATCGGCCCCTACCAGGGCGGGCACGGCTGCCTGGTGATCCCTTTTTCGCGCGGCGTCTGCGGCGCGGCGGCGCGCACCGGCGCGGTGCAGCTGGTCGATGATGTCGAGGCTTTCCCGGGCCATATCGCCTGCGCCGCCTCGACCCGGTCCGAGATCGTGCTGCCGGTGCGCGGCGGGCGGGGCGAATTGCTGGGCGTGCTCGACATCGACAGCAATCAGCCCGCCGCCTTCAATCAGGAGGATGCGAAAGGGCTGCAGGCGATTTTGGATGCGACCTTCGGCGTGGTCGAAGGCTGACCCGTGCACCGGAGTTTCCGGCCGGGGGCTGGCGGCGCGGCGGTTGCTCGACTAAGTGATGGCGCATGACCGACGCCTATAGCCCGCCCGACACCCCGCTGGACATCCTGTACCAGGATCATGAGCTGCTGATCGCGAACAAGCCCGCCGGGCTGTTGTCTGTTCCCGGCAAGGGCGCGCATCTGGCCGATTGCCTGTTGTCGCGGGTTCAGGCCGCGTTCCCCGAGGCGCTTCTGGTGCACCGGCTGGATCGCGACACCTCTGGCGTGATGGTCTTTGCCCTGACGCCGAATGCGCAGCGCCACCTCGGCCTGCAATTCGAGAAACGCATGGTAAAGAAAACCTACGTGGCGCAGGTCTGGGGCCGGCTGGCGCCAAAGACCGGCACCGTGGATCTACCGCTGATCGTTGACTGGCCGAACCGGCCGAAACAGATGGTCGATCATGAAAACGGCAGGGCGGCGGTCACCGACTGGCGCGTGGTGCGCAGTGACGAGACCACGACGCGGGTCAGGCTCTATCCCAAGACCGGGCGCAGCCATCAGCTGCGGGTGCATATGCTGGCGCTGGGGCATCCCATCCTGGGAGATCCGTTCTACGCCGAAGGCGCGGCGCGCGCGGCCGAGCGGCTGATGCTGCATGCCGAAAACCTGCGGCTGCGCCACCCCGATGGCGGCCGGGGCATGAGCTTCAGCGTCAAATGCCCGTTCTGACGGCACCGGGCCGGCGCGAACCGCCCGCCCCGGCACGATGGGCCTATTCGGCGGCCCAGCCCGACACAGCCTTGACCTCCAGAAAATCCTCAAGGCCCCAGACACCGCCTTCGCGCCCGTTGCCCGAATGTTTCGTGCCGCCGAACGGGCTGCCCGCGGCGCGGCTTTTGCCGTTCACCTCGACCATGCCCGAGCGAAGCCGCCGGACCACGCGGTTGGTGCGCGCGCCATCCTGCGATTGCACATAGTTGGTCAGGCCGTATTCGGTGTCATTGGCGATGCGGATCGCCTCTTCCTCGGTCTCGAAGGGGATGATCGACAGGACCGGCCCGAAAATCTCCTGCCGCGCAATGGTCATGTCGTTGTGCACGTCTGCAAAGACCGTGGGGCGCACGAAATAGCCGCGATTGAACCCCTCGGGCCGGCCAAGCCCGCCCGCGACCAGCCGCGCGCCTTCGGCGATGCCGGTTTCGATCATGCCCTGCACCTTGTCGAACTGCGCCTGGCTGACCACCGGGCCGATGTGCCGCCCCCTGTCATGGCCGGAGCCGACAGCAAGGCCCGTCGCCACCCCGGCCGCCGTTTCCACGGCGTCGTCATAGATGTCGCGCTGCACCAGCATCCGTGTGGGGGCGTTGCACGACTGGCCGGTGTTGTTGAAACAGTGCTGGGCACCGCGCTGAACCGCTTTTTCATCGGCATCGGCGAAGATGATGTTGGCGCCCTTGCCGCCCAGTTCCAGATGCACGCGCTTCAGCGTGTCGGCGGCGTTTTTGGAAATCGCGATGCCCGCGCGGGTCGATCCGGTGAACGAGATCATGTCGACATCCGGATGGCCCGAAAGCTGTGTGCCGACGCCGGCACCATCGCCGTTGACCAGGTTGAACACGCCCGCCGGCACGCCGGCCTCGTCGAGGATCTCGGCGAACAGCAGCGATGACAGCGGCGCGATTTCCGAAGGCTTCAGCACCATGGTGCAGCCGGTCGCCAGGGCCGGAATCACCTTCAGCGTGACCTGATTCATCGGCCAGTTCCACGGGGTGATCATGCCGATCACGCCGATCGGCTCCATCAGGATACGGTCATGCGGGGCGTGCGCGCCCAGCAGGCGCTCAAACTCGAAATCCTTCATCGCACGGATGAAGTTCTTGATGTGCCAGCTGCCTGTGGTGGCCTGCGATGATTTCGCGAAATCGATCGGCGCGCCCATCTCCAGGCTGATGGCTTCGGCCATGTCGTCCGAGCGGCGATTGTAGATGTCGAGGATTCGCTCGATCAGCGCAAGACGCTCGGCCTTGTCCGAAAAAGCCCAGCTTTCAAAGGCCGCGCGGGCGGCGGCGACGGCGGCATTCGTGTCGGCCTCGGCCCCCAGAGAGATCACCGCACAGGTGTCTTCGGTCGAGGGGTCTATAACGCCGAAATCATTGGCGGCGCTGGGATCAACCCATTGCCCGTTGATATAGAACTGGCGTTTTTCGATCATGGGACGCTCCCTTGGAATTTGCGCGACACTCTGTCACCGGCCCGATTTCTGTGCAAGTTTGGGATGAACTCGCACGATTTGGAATCTATCTAGAATACGGAAGCTAGTTCCGCCAGACAGGAAAGGAAGACCTCCATGGCACTTCGCATCAATGATACGGCCCCGAATTTTTCCGCCGACACCACCGAAGGCATGATCGATTTTCACGAGTGGATCGGCGACAGCTATGCAATCCTGTTTTCCCACCCCAAAGACTTCACCCCGGTCTGCACCACCGAATTCGGCGCGGCCGCCCAATTGGCCGACGAGTTTGCCAAGCGCAACACCAAGGTGATCGGCATTTCCGTGGACAGTGTGGAAGAGCACAAGAAGTGGAAGGCCGATGTCGAAAGCTTTTCCGGCGCCAAGATGGGCTTTCCGATCATCGCCGATGACGAGCTGAAGATCGCCAAGCTCTATGACATGCTGCCGGCCGAGGCCTATCTGCCCGATGGCCGCACCCCCGCTGATACTGCGACGGTGCGCACCACCTTCATCATCAACCCGCAAAAGAAGATCGAGCTGATGCTGATCTATCCGATGTCGGTCGGCCGCAACTTCGACGAGATCCTGCGCGCGCTGGATGCGATCCAGATCGCCAAGGACACGCCGATTGCCACGCCGGCCAACTGGCGCCCGGGCGACGATGTGATCGTGGCGCTGTCGCTGACCACCGATCAGGCGAAAGAGAAGTTCGGCGAGGTGAAGGAAGTCTTCTCCTATCTGCGCACGGTCAAAGCGCCCGAGTAACCACCCGGCATCGTCGGAATGAAAAAGGCCCCGGTGTTTCCACCGGGGCCTTTCCTTGTTCATGCAGGGCTGGCTCAGCCTTCTGCTTTTTCTTCCGCCATCTCTTCGCCGGTGCTCTGGTCGATCATCTTCATCGACAGGCGCACCTTGCCGCGATCGTCAAAGCCCAGAAGCTTGACGTAAACCTCCTGGCCTTCCTTCAGAACGTCCGAGGGGTGGTTCAGGCGGCGGTTTTCGATCTGGCTGACATGCACAAGGCCGTCACGCTTGCCGAAGAAGTTCACGAAGGCGCCGAAATCGACGATCTTCACGACCTTGCCCTTGTAGATCTTGCCCTCTTCCGGCTCGGCCACGATCGAATAGATCATGTCATAGGCCTTCTGGATGGCGTCGGCATTGGCCGAGGCGATCTTGATCACGCCGTCGTCGTTGATATCGACCTTGGCGCCCGACACTTCCACGATCTCGCGGATGACCTTGCCGCCCGAGCCGATCACTTCACGGATCTTGTCGGTGGGCACGGTCATGGTTTCGATCCGCGGCGCATGGGCCGAGAATTCGCCGGCTTCGGTCAGCGCCTTGGCCATTTCACCCAGAATGTGCAGGCGGCCTGCCTTGGCCTGGGCCAGGGCTTTTTCCATGATCTCGGGCGTGATGCCCGCGACCTTGATGTCCATCTGCAGCGAGGTGATGCCGTTTTCAGTACCGGCCACCTTGAAGTCCATGTCGCCGAGGTGATCCTCGTCGCCCAGGATGTCTGTCAGGATGGCATAGCGGCCGTCATCTTCCAGGATCAGGCCCATGGCCACACCGGCAACCGGCGCCTTCAGCGGAACGCCCGCATCCATCATCGACAGCGAACCGCCGCAGACAGACGCCATCGAGCTGGAGCCGTTGGATTCGGTGATCTCCGACACGATGCGGATCGTGTAGGGGAAATCGGTCGCGGCGGGCAGAACGGCCTGAAGGGCGCGCCATGCCAGTTTGCCATGGCCGATTTCGCGGCGGCCGGGCGAGCCCACGCGGCCAACTTCGCCCACCGAGTAGGGGGGGAAGTTGTAGTGCAGCAGGAAGTTGGATTTGAAGTTGCCGTGCAGCGCGTCGATGAACTGTTCATCGTCGCCCGTGCCCAGCGTGGTCACGACCAAACCTTGCGTTTCGCCGCGGGTGAACAGGGCAGAGCCATGGGTGCGCGGCAGCAGGCCGGTTTCGCAGACGATCGGGCGCACGGTATCCAGCGCGCGGCCGTCGATCCGCTTGCCGTTGGTCACCACATCGCCCCGCAGAACCGAGCTCTCCAGCTTCTTGAAGGCGGACCCGAGGTTCGGATCTTCAAGCTGCTCCTCGGTCAGGGCGGCCTTGACCGTCTCGCGCGCGGCGGCAACGGTGGCGGTCCGCTCCTGCTTGTCGGTGATCGCGAAGGCGGCGTGCATTGCGGCCTCGCCGGCGGCTTTCACCGCGTCATACAGCGCCGAGTAATCCGGCGACTGGAAATCGAACGGCTCTTTCGCCGAGGCTTCGGCCAGGCTGATGATCAGGTCGATCACCGGCTGGATCTGCTGATGCGCGAAGTTTACGGCGCCCAGCATTTCGGCCTCGGAAAGCTCATAGGCTTCCGATTCCACCATCATCACCGCGTCTTTGGTGCCGGCAACAACCAGATCGAGCCGCTGCTCGGGGTTGTTCCGCAGATCCTGCATATCGTCGACGTCGGGGTTCAGGATGTATTCCCCATCCACGAAACCAACGCGGCAACCGGCGATCGGGCCCATGAAGGGCGCGCCGGAAATGGTCAGCGCGGCCGAGGCGGCGATCATCGCAACGATATCGGGGTCATTGACCAGATCGTGGCTCAGCACGGTGCACATCACCAGCACTTCGTTCTTGAAGCCGGGCACGAACAGCGGGCGGATCGGACGGTCGATCAGGCGCGCGGTCAGCGTTTCCTTTTCGGTCGGGCGCGCCTCGCGCTTGAAGAAACCGCCCGGGATTTTACCGGCGGCATAGTATTTTTCCTGATAGTGAACCGTCAGCGGGAAGAAATCCTGCCCCGGTTTGGGTTCCTTGGCGAAGGTCACGTTGGCCATGACCGAGGTTTCGCCGAGGGTGGCGATGACAGAGCCATCGGCCTGGCGGGCAACCTTGCCCGTTTCAAGTGTGAGGGTCTCGTCGCCCCACTGCATCGATTTCGTCGTAACGTTAAACATCTCGTTTCCTATGTTGGGGGCGGGACCCTCCCGTTCCCCCGATTGCGTACGGGGCTGATTGCCCCGTGGCCCATCTGTGTTTTGCTGCCCTGCCCCACTGAGCCCGAAGGGGAGGCCCCGAACCATGCCCGGGATAGCAAAGACGCGCCACAAGGGCGCGTCCTTCGAATTTAGCGGCGGATGCCGAGGCGCTTGATGAGGTCGGTATACCGCGCCTCTTCCTTGCCTTTGAGGTAATCCAGAAGTTTCCGGCGCTGCGCGACCATCATCAAGAGGCCACGGCGGGAATGGTTATCCTTCTTGTGGGTCTTGAAGTGTTCGGTCAGCGTGTTGATGCGCGAGGTCAGGATGGCGATCTGCACTTCGGGCGAACCGGTGTCGCCTTCCTTGGTGGCGAATTCCTTGACTAGGCGGTTCTTTTCTTCAGCCGTAATCGACATCGGGGTCTCCTTTTCTGAAAAGGGTTGATGGCGCAAGCCGGGATGTCGTCCAGCAGGGCCCATGGAGAGTGTGCCGCCGGCTTCACCAGCGGATGCGCGCGTATAGGGGATTTCGGCGGGAAAGGGAAGGGGAATGAACGGGCACCCGGCGCCCCGGCGCAGCGTCTTCATTCCCGTCTGCTGGAAAACGCTGCTCTCGATGCTTGTGCGCGGCTACTGCACCGGCTCCATCCGGTTCATCTGAATCTCCTGTGCGATGATCTTGGCCCAGTCGCCGATGATCGGGATGAAGTCGATCTGCGCCAGGAAATAAGCGGCCACCGATACCAGCATCGTGGCGCCGACCACCGTGCCCAGCCCGACCGCAAGGCCGCGCAGGAAATTGTAGCCCATCATGCGAAAGGCATTGTCATGCGCGCGCAGGAAGCGGTGTTTGTTGAGCTTGTCGACCTCTTCGCGCAGGGCAGAGAGTTCTGCGATCAGCCGGTCGGTGTCGGAGGTGTTTTCGGTCACGCGCGCTGCCCTTTGCAGGATCGTCCGCCCCGACACTAACGGCCCCGCCCGCCGCCGCCAAGCCGGGATCAGGCGGCGGCGCGCATCGCTTCGGCCACGGCGCTTTTGGGCACCAGTGTTACCTGCGACAGATCCAGCCCCGCCGCCCCGGCCACCTCTGCCAGCGGCAGCCCGTCAAGCAGCAGCAGCGCGTTGTCCGGCGCCTCATCCGAGGCTTCGACCGTCAGCATGGGCGCGGGGTGGGTCTCGTCGTCATAGACCACGGCGAGCGTGTCTTCGGATGCGTCGTAATCCTCGATCAGCGCGGGGCCGCCATCGTCGATCCAGTCGCCCAGGATGAAATCATCGGCCCCTTCGCCGCCGTTCACGTTATCCCCGGCTCCGGCAAACAGCATGTCGTCGCCTTCGCCGCCATTGAGATAATCGCGAAGGCCGTCATCCTCCCATTCCTCATCGGGGGTGATGCCGAGGATCGTGTCATCGCCGGCATTGCCGTTCAGCACATCCGCGCCGCCGCCGCCAAGAACGATGTCATCGCCTTCGCCGCCCATCAGCCCGTCGTTGCCCTCGCCGCCCGACAGGATGTCGTCGCCCGGCCCGCCGATCATCTGGTCATCGCCGCCGCCGCCGTTCAGAATGTCGTCCCCGGCCTGGCCGAGAAGCATGTCATCGCCTTCGCCGCCCGCGGCCTGGTCATCGCCGAGGCCGCCGGGCAGATCGTCATCGCCGGTGGCGCCGATCAGCGTGTCATCGCCCTCTGCGCCGATCAGCAGGTCGTCGCCCGCGCCGCCGTCCAGCATATCATCCCCGGCCCCGCCATAGACGACATCGTCGCCCATATGCGCCAGGATGGAGTCGCCTTCATCGCCCCCCTCGATCGTGTCGTTTTCATTCGTGCCCTCTGCAAACGGGCCGTCGCCGTTGTTTTCGCCGTCTTCTTCGGCCGGGCCTTCTGTCGGGAAAACCCCCGACACGCCGACCACCAGAAGACCCAGCAAACCTGCCAAGCCAAACATCACCCTTACCCTTCCCGAAACCACCCGCCCGCGATCGCGCGACGGGAACCACCACGTTCAGGTTACACGTCAATCGCCCCGCCACCTGCGGATTTCTGACCGGATGGTTAGCCGGAGGTTAGCGCCAGGCTTCGGGGTGCTGGGTGTAGGCGATGTAGAGCGGGTGCTTGGGATGCCCGGCCTGGGTCAGCCCCAGATGAAACAGCTGCAGGCCCGTGGCACGCAACAGCCGCTCTACCGCCGGGCCACGCTGCAGATGTGCGCCATGCGTGCCCCAGGCGCAGATGATCCGATCGGCCCAGGGGGCGCTTTCGGCGATGGCGATGTCATTCTCGGGCCCCACCGGATCGGCCGCCGTGCGCATCTTTTTGGGGTCGGTATCGCGCCAGGCGAAGATGTTGGTCACCCGGAACCCGCCAAAGCCAAGTGCACGCGCGCGGCGTTCGCAGCGTTCGACGGTGGGGTCGTTCTGCACCTCTGTCGCGGTGGAGGGGTTGAGCATGACGAACAGCGCCTTGTCCCCTTCCGGTGCCCAGATCCGGGTCAGGGTATAGCGGTACCGCTCGCAGTCGGAATAAACGGCGGTCGAGGCGGCATCGCCCTTCAGATGGGTGCGCGTGATCATGCCCCGTGTTGTGAAACGTTTGGCCCGTGGTTTCAAGCGGGCCGCGCCCATGATCCACATCAATGCGGCACGGTGGGGTTTGCCCTACCCCGGTTTCACGGGTCGCACGGCCCCGCCCTTCTGTCGTGCAACAGCAGTTCAAACCATTGGGGGGACGAACGTATGCCAGATAAATCGCAAATCCTGTGGATGTACGAGACCATGGAGAAGGCGCGCTATTACGAAGACACGATGGCCGCCGTCTACATGGAAGGAAAATCACCCAAGTTCGACATCGGCGCCGGTACCATCCCCGGCGAGATGCACCTTGCCGCCGGGCAGGAACCCTGCGCCGCCGGCGTCTGTGTTCACCTGAAAACCGAGGATGCGGTGACGGCAACACACCGGCCGCACCATGTGGCCATCGCCAAGGGCGTGGACCTCAAGAAGATGACGGCCGAGATTTTCGGCAAGGCTGACGGCCTTGCCGGCGGGCGCGGCGGGCATATGCACCTGCTCGATCCGGCGGTGAATTTCTCGTGCAGCGGCATTATCGCCGAAGGCACCAGCCCCGCCGTCGGCGCGGCCCTAGCCGCCAAGCTCAAGGGCACGGATGCGGTGGCGGTTTCCTACCTTGGCGATGGCGCGGCCAACCAGGGCGGGTTCCACGAGGCGCTGAACCTCGCCGCGCTGTGGAACCTTCCGGTGATTTTCGTGATCGAGGATAACGGTTGGGGCATTTCGGTGTCCAAGGCGAAATCCACCGCCGTGCCGGACAACAGCGTGCGGGCGGCGGGCTATGGCATGCCGGGCTTTCACGTGGCCGACAATGACACGCTGAAACTGTTCGAAGTGGCGGGCGAAGCGGTCGCGCGCGCCCGCAGGGGCGAAGGCCCGACGCTGATCGAGGTCGAGACCTACCGCTACTACGGCCACTTCCAGGGCGACCCCGAGATGTACCGCCCGAAGGATGAGGTTGCCGAGCTGAAGGCGAAGGACCCGATCAGGCGTCTGCGCGATGCGGCCATCGCCGACGGCACGATCACCGAGGCCGAGGCCGACGCGGCCCGCACCCGGGCCCATGCCGAAGTGGATGAGGCCTTCGCCTTTGCCCGCGCCTCTGCCTATCCCGCCCCCGAAGACGCGCTGACAGCCGTTTTCGCGTGACATCAGTTCGAGGAGTCAGATCATGACCAGCAATCGTATTCTTCCCATGTCGCGCGCCATTTCCGAAGCCATCGCCCAGGAAATGCGCGCCGATCCGTCCGTTTTCGTGATGGGCGAGGATGTCGGCACCTATGGCGGCATCTTCGGGGCCACAACCGGCCTGCTTGACGAGTTCGGTGAAGCACGCGTGCGCGACACGCCGATTTCGGAAACCGGGTTCATCGGCGCGGGCGTTGGCGCGGCCATGTCCGGCATGCGCCCGATCGTCGAGCTGATGTTCGTCGATTTCTTCGGCGTCTGCATGGATGCCATCTATAACCTGGCGGCCAAGAACACCTATTTCTCTGGCGGCAACTTCAAGGTGCCCATGGTGATCATGACGGCCACCGGCGGCGGGTATTCCGACGCGGGCCAGCATTCGCAAACGCTGCACGGCATGTTCGCCCATCTGCCGGGGCTCAAGGTCGTGGCGCCGTCGAACGCCTATGACGCCAAGGGGCTGATGAAAACCGCGATCCGTGACGACAGCCCGGTGATGTTCATGTTCCACAAGGGGTTGCAGGGCCTTGCCTGGATGGCCTCGCCCGATGCCGCGGCGACGGTCGTGCCGGAAGAGGATTACGCCATCCCCTTTGGTCAGGCCAAGGTGGTGCGCGAAGGCAAGGATGTGACCATCGTGACCCTGTCGATGATGGTGCACAAGGCGCTCGACGCGGCGGATGCGCTGGCGAAAGACGGGATCGAGGCCGAGGTGATCGACCTGCGGACCGTCGTGCCGCTGGATCGCGACACGATCCTGAAATCGGTCGCCAAGACCGGCCGGCTGATCGTGGTGGACGAGGATTACAAGAGCTTCGGGCTGAGCGGCGAGATCATCGCCACCGTGGCCGAGCGTGATCCGGCCTGCCTGAAATCCGCGCCGCGCCGTCTGGCCGTGCCGGATGTGCCGATCCCCTATAGCCGGCCGATGGAACAGTTCGTTCTGCCCAGCGCCGACAAGATTGCCGCCGCCGCGCGCGAAAGCCTTGGCAAGGCCGCGTGACATGGCCGACATTCTGATACCCGCCGGTCTTTGGGATACAGACCTCAACCCCGAGGGCATCGTCGCCAACTGGTTCTTCGGCGAGGGCGCGGCGGTTGCCAAGGGCGATGTGGTGGCCGAGATCATGGTCGAGAAATCGACCTTCGATATCGAGGCCCCGGAGGCCGGAGTTCTGCACCGCGTGATTCCCAAGGACGGCGTGGTGCGCCCCGGTGTGGCGATCGGAACGGTGGATGCCGCCTGACACGGCGGCGCCCGCCACATACGCGCGGCAGCTGAAGCGCTTTGCCTCGGCAGAGGAAGCGCTTCGGCGGCAGGACGGTTTTGACACCAGCCCCTTTACGCCGGATCAGCCTTCGCTGCTGGTCTGGCAGTCGCCCCGCGGGTTGCTCGCGGCGCCGTCCGATTCCCGCCTTGCGGGGTTCGGTGACGCGGCGCGGGCCTGTGCCGCGGCGGGATGGCCTGTCGCGGTTCGTCGCGCGGGCGGGGGGCTGTGCCCGGTATCGCCCGGCACGTTGCAGTTTGCCATAAGCCGCCCGGTCGCGGGGGGGCTGACCATCGAAGCGGCCTATGCCGAGATGGTTGCGCTGATCGAAAGGCTGCTGGGCCGGTTCGGCCTTTCGGCGCAGGTCGGCACCTGCGAGACGGCGTTCTGCCCGGGCCGCTACGACATCGCGGTCGCGGGCCGCAAGATCGCAGGGATGGCGCAGACATGGCGCAGCCGCGCCGGGGTCAGAACCGCGACCACCGGCGCCTCGCTCATTCTGAACGAAGATCCAGAGGTTCTGGCCGATGCCGTCAACCTGTTTTACAGCACCGCGCAAAGCCCCCTGCGTTGTGACGCCGGCGCCATCGGTTCGCTGAGCGGTACCCTGGCGCGCGACGTGCCGGTGGCCGAGGTGCTGGCCGCGCTGGAACCGGGCCCGGCGCCGCGGTAACGCGCGCCGGTCAGGTCGCGGGCGGGCGGTTGAACACGCGGCTCGGGTGCAGCACTCCGGCCCGGTAGATGCCCACGGCCACGGCCTCGCCATTCAACGAGGCCCAGGCTTCGTCGCCATATTCGACATCCGAGGTCAGAACCATGCCGGGGTTGCCGTTGCGCAGCTTCGCCGCCCCTTCGGGGGTGCAGCGCAGTTCGGGCAGATCGGCCAGCCCTTCCTCCAGCGGCAACAAAAGATCATCCAGCGCAGGGGTTTTCGCCAGCTCTTCGATCCGTTCCAGCGTCACCCCGTCTTCGGCGTCGAACGGGCCCGACCACAGGCGCCGCAGATCGCGCACATGGCCATGGCAGCCCAGAACCTGCCCCAGATCGCGGGCGATGGCGCGCACATAGCCGCCCTTGCCGCAGACCATCTCCAGCGTCACGTGATCGGCATCGGGCCGCGCCACCATTTCAAGACTGTCCACATAGAGCGGGCGGGCGGCGATCTCGAATTCCTCGTCGTCGCGGGCCAGTTTATAGGCGCGCTCGCCGTCGATCTTCACGGCCGAGAATTTCGGCGGAACCTGCATGATGTCGCCGGTAAAGCGGGGCAGGGCGGCGCGGATTTCTTCATCGGTGGGGCGGTCGCTGCTTTCGGCGATCACCTCGCCCTCGGCATCATCGGTGTTGGTGGCCTGACCCAGCCGCACGGTAAAGCGATAGGCCTTCAGCGCGTCGGTGATATAGGGCACGGTCTTTGTCGCCTCGCCTAGGGCGATGGCCAGAACACCCGTCGCGTCGGGGTCCAGCGTGCCGGCGTGGCCGGCCTTTTTGGCGCCGAACGCCCAGCGGACCTTGTTCACCACCGCGCTGGAGGTGATCCCGGCAGGCTTGTCGACCACCAGCCATCCTGAAATGTCGCGTCCCTTGCGGCTGCGGCCCATGTTCTGCCTCCCGTGCGAAGTAAGGTGCGCGTGCTACCCAAGCGCGGGGCCCGCGTCAACGGGGCAGTGGCGCGACGGTGCCCACGATCGGCCCCAGCGGGAAACCGCCGTCGTTGCGCCCCAGCTCCGGCGCATAGAGGCGCGAGATATTGCCATCCAGGAACAGCGCCTCGGGTGTGCCCAGCGCATCTCGAAACAGCCGCCCGAATTCATGGAAGGTGACCGGCCGTTCGGAGATGGCGAAATAGGCAGTGCCGTCAGGGGCAATGCCAACCCCGTTGCGGATATAGCGCGATGTGCTGTCGATCAGGAACCGCGGGTGCAGCGCGCCGCCTGTCACCAGCATCGGCCCCGATTGGGTGGCATGGTCGCATTCCGTCTGATCGGCCAGATAGCGGCGGGTCTCGATCACCCGCGCGCGGCCCTGCGTGAGGCACAGCAACCCGTTGGGCAAAAGCCCGAAATTGCCCGGCCCGGCCGAGGCGACGGCGCCGCGCTGCTGCTCGCCATCCTCGATGTAAAGCCCCACCGGCGAGCGGTCGGGGTGATACATGCCCGCGTTCATCGCAAAGGTCAGCGTCTCGCCGCCGGCGTTCAGCATGTTTTCGATGCGCCCGAAATTGCCCAGAACGCGCCCCTCCGGGTCCAGCCGGAACAGGCGCAACTCTTCGCGCGCCGGGTTGACGGCGCATACGGTATAGGGAGTTCCGTCATGGTCCATCGGCGCGCAGGTGGCGTTGGCCAGGGCCGGAAGGAACACAAACGGAAGAGCGGCAAAGAGGCGCCTAAGCCTCTTCATCGTCATCCTCTTGCAGATCGCGGCGCACGCTTTCCTGCGAGAACAGGCGGCGCGTTTCATCCATCCGGTCGAATGTCTCGTCGATGGCAAAGCGGATCTCGGGCGAAAACTTCAGCGTCACCGCCTTGGACACCGCCCGCCGCAATTCGTGCCGGTTGCGGCGCAGCGCGGCAAGCGCATCCTCTGCCCCGTGCCCGCCCAACGGCAGCACATAGGCGGTGGCGATGCGCAGATCGGGCGAGGTGCGCACCTCGCCCACGGTGATCGACATGCGGTTCAGCTCGGGGTCGTGAATGTCACCGCGCGCCAGCACATCGGATAATGTGCGGCGTACCAGTTCGCCCACGCGAAGCTGGCGTTGCGACGGCCCGGGGCCGGTATCGAACCTGTTCTTTGCCATGCAGAGCATCTAGGCGATGCCGGCGCCTCGTGCAAGGCAGGCTTTGCCAACTCCGGGCGGCTGGTCTAAACCGGGCCGAAGTTTGCGAAGGAGAATGCGATGACGGATCGGCCGGGGATTGTGGTGACCGGCGCGTCGGGCCGGATGGGGCGGATGCTGATCCGCACCGTGCTGGAAAGCGACGCGGCGCGGCTGGTCGGCGCGGTGGAGCGCGCGGGCAACGAATGGATCGGGCGCGACGCGGGCGCGCTGGTGGGCGAACCGGAGACGGGGGTTGCCGTCACCGACGATCTGCTGTCGGCAATGGCGCAGGCGCAGGCGGTGATCGACTTTACCACACCCGCCGCGACGGTGGAGGTGGCCATGCTGGCCGCGCAGGCCCGCGCGGTGCATGTGATCGGCACCACCGGGCTGACGGCGGGCGATCTGAAAAAGATCGCCGCCGCCGCCCGCCACGCGATTGTGGTGCGGGCCGGGAACATGAGCCTCGGGGTCAACCTTCTTGTCGAGATCACCAGGAAGGTCGCCGCCGCGCTGGACGAGGATTTCGACATCGAGGTGATCGAGGCGCATCACCGCCACAAGGTCGATGCGCCGTCGGGCACCGCGCTGATGCTGGGCGAGGCCGCCGCCGAGGGGCGCGGCGTGGATCACGCGGCAATGGCCGTGCGCGGGCGCGACGGCATCACCGGTGCGCGCGCGCCGGGCACGATCGGCTATTCCGCAGTCCGGGGCGGCGATATCGTGGGCGAGCATGACGTGCTGTTCGCGGGCGAGGGCGAGCGGGTGATCCTGCGCCACGTGGCCACAGACCGGCGCATCTTCGCGCGTGGGGCGCTGAAGGCCGCGCTCTGGGGTCAGGGCCGGCATCCGGGTGAATACAGCATGGCGGATGTGCTGGGCTTCTGACCCGGCGCCGGGTCAGAAATCTATCGCCAGGCCCTTCTTTTCCCAGTCGCCATAGCGCACCGGTTCGGGGCCGTCGCGGCCGCCAAGCTCTTTGGGCAGCGTCTGTGCGGCGGCGGTCTTGCGGCGTTCCTCGGCCTCGGCCAAAGCGCGGATCGCCTCGGGGGGCAGGTCTTTTTTCGTGTCGTCGGGCATCGCGGCGCCTCCTTGTGGGCTTCCTTGCGTTGATATACCTGCGGGCGGATCGGCGGCAAGCGCAGAGAAGGGCACCGGATGGCGGAAGGTTTCGACAAGGCGCGGGGAACGGCGGTGCTGCTGCTGACCCTGGTGCTGGAAGAGCATCGGCAGATGGCGGAAATTTCGGGCGAGGATGGCCCGCTTGCCGATCTGGAACCGGCCGAACGGGCGCGGGCGCAGCGGCTGGCGCTTTCGGTGCTGCGGCACATGGGGCGGGCCGATGCCCTGCTCAAGCCGCTGCTGCGCAAACCGCCACCGCCTGCGGTGCTGAACGTGCTGCGGCTTGCCACCGTCGAGATGATGGAAGACGGCGCCGCCGCCTATGGCGCGGTGAATGCGGCCGTGGCGAACCTGCGGCGCGGCCAGAAGACGCGGCACATGGCCGGGCTTGCCAATGCGGTGTTGCGCAAGGTGGCCGAGACGGCACCCGAAGACTGGGCTGCGCTGCCGCCGCAGCGCATGCCGGGCTGGCTGCGCGGGCGGCTGGAAAGCAGCTATGGCCGGGCCGTCGTCACGGCGATGGAGGCGGCGCATGCCAGGGGCGCACCGCTGGATCTGACGCCGAGGGATGGCGATGGCGCCGCGCTGGCCGCCACGGTTGGCGGGGCGCTGCTGCCCACGGGCAGTGTCCGGCTGACAGGGCCGGTGCAGGTGTCGGCGCTGCCAGGCTATGGCGAGGGCGCGTGGTGGGTGCAGGATGCCGCCGCCGCGCTTCCGGCAAAGCTGTTGAACGCGCGGCCGGGCGAACGGGTGCTGGATCTTTGCGCCGCGCCGGGCGGCAAGACGATGCAGATGGCCGCCGCCGGGGCCACGGTGACGGCGCTGGATATCTCCGCGCAGCGGCTCGCGCGGCTGGAGGAGAACCTCGCCCGGACGGAACTGGAGGCGAAGATCGTGGTGGCCGACGCGCTGGAATGGCAGCCCGATGCGCCGTTCGATGCGGTGCTGCTCGATGCGCCCTGTTCCGCGACCGGCACGATCCGCCGCCACCCCGACCTGCCGTTCACGCGCACCGGCAAGGACATCAAGCCGCTGTTCGCGCTTCAGGCGCAGATGATCGACCGGGCGGTCGCACTGCTGAAACCGGGCGGGCGGCTGGTGTTCTGCACCTGCTCGCTGCTGCCCGAAGAGGGCGAGGATCAGCTTGCCGCGGCGCTTGGGCGCCATCCGGGGCTGCGGGTGGAAAAGCCCGCCGCGCCCTGGATCGAAGCCGGCTGGCGCGAGGCGCGGGGCGGGCTGCGCCTGCGCCCCGATATGTGGTCCGATCGCGGCGGGCTGGATGGCTTTTACATGGCGGCTTTGCACAAGGCGGCCTGATCCGGCGCGGCCGTGGGCGGTTTTTCGGGCCCATGCCGGCCGCGAAGGCTTTTCGTCGGTGACAGGTCGGCGTCCGAAATGTATTGTTCCGCCAAGAGCAGGTTCAGCCGCCCGACAGAGCAGTACCCGACACGATGGCAGGCGTTTCGCACCCCGAAAGCTGGCAAGCCCGGCATTGCCGTTGGATGAACGGCATTCACGCGCGGATCGCCACGATGGCGAAGCCGGCGGCGGCCTTTACCTCGCAGCCGGAGCCGCGCACGATCGGGTCTTTCGCCAAGGGGCGGCAGCTGATCGGCGGCAACTTCCTGTTCGCCGGCTATCTGGTGGAGGCGCCGGGCCGCTCGATCTGGGATCTGCCGATGCCCTCGCCCGCGTTCGAGGAAGAGCTGCACGGTTTCGCATGGCTCGATGATCTGGCCGCGGTCGGTGATGGCCCCGCCCGGATCCGCGCGCAGGGCTGGACGGCGGACTGGATCGCAAGGCACGGGCGCGGGCGCGGCGCCGGCTGGTCGCCCGATCTGACGGGGCGGCGGCTGATCCGCTGGATCAACCACGCGCTGTTCCTGCTGAACGGGCAGAAAAAGGTCGGGTCCGACGCTTATTTCCGCTCGCTCGCGCAGCAGACCATATTCCTGAGCCGGCGCTGGAAGACCGCCGCGCCCGGCCTGCCGCGCTTTGAGGCGCTGACGGGGCTGATCTATGCCGGGCTGGCGCTGGAAGGGATGGAGCGGCACGTTGCCCCCGCCGCAAAGGCATTGGCGCGCGAATGCCGGGAACAGATCGACGCCGAAGGCGGCATTCCCACCCGCAACCCCGAAGAGCTGCTGGAGGTGTTCACATTGCTGACATGGGCCGCCTCGGCCCTGTCGGGCGCGGGCATGATGACGCCGAAGGACCAGTTCGAAGCGATCGAGCGCATCGCGCCCACGCTGCGCGCGCTGCGCCATGCCGATGGCGGGCTGGCGCGGTTTCACGGCGGTGGGCGCGGTGCCGAGGGGCGGCTGGATCAGGCGCTTGCCGCGGCCGGGGTGCGGGCCGTGGCCGCCGCCGGCCGGGCGATGGGCTATGCGCGGCTGTCGGCGGGGCGCACCAGCGTGATCGTCGACGCCGGCCCGCCGCCGGCCGAATCCGCATCGGTGAACGCCCATGCCTCGACCCTGGCGATGGAGCTGACCTCGGGGCGCAGGCCGCTGGTGGTCAGTTGCGGGTCGGGCGCGTCTTTCGGAGCCGAATGGCGGCGCGCGGGGCGGGCGACGCAATCCCATTCCACGCTGGCGATCGAAGGATGCTCCTCGGCCCGGCTGAAGGCCAGGGCGGGGCTGGGCCGGCGCATGACCGAGGTTCTGGTGGATGGCCCGCGCGAGGTCGGGCTGGAACGGCACAGCGGGCCCGACGGGATCAGCCTGGTGGCCTGGCATGACGGCTATGTCCGCAGCCACGGCCTGACCCATGCGCGTCGGCTGGAACTGTCGGCCGACGGCCGGCAGCTTGGCGGCGAAGATACGCTGGGGGTGTTTTCGGACGCGCATCGCAAGACGTTCGACAAGGCGATGGACCGGGCAAAGCTGCAGGGGATCGCCTATGCGCTGCGGTTTCATCTGCACCCGGATGTGGATGCGGCGATCGACATGGGCGGGGCGGCGGTATCGCTCGCGCTCAAAAGCGGCGAGATCTGGGTGTTTCGCCACGATGGGCACGCGGAATTGCGGGTGGAGCCGAGCGTCTATCTTGAAAAAGGCCGGCTGAAGCCGCGCGCGACCCGCCAGATCCTTCTTTCTTCGCGTGTGCTGGACACGGCGACGCAGATCAACTGGACGCTCGCCAAGGCGCAGGATACACCGCAGGGCGTGCGGGACCTGGTTCAGGATGACGATGGCCCGCTGTCTGAGTGAACTGACCAAGGAACCCTTTGCAGATGACCGACCTCGTGCCCATTCGCCGCGCGCTGATTTCCGTTTCCGACAAGACAGGGCTGCTTGATTTCGCGCGCGCGCTTGATGCCCGCGGGGTGAAGCTGTTGTCTACAGGCGGAACGGCGAAGGCGCTGCGCGAGGCGGGGCTGAGCGTGCGTGACGTGGCCGATGTGACCGGCTTTCCCGAAATGATGGACGGGCGGGTCAAGACGCTGCACCCGGCGGTGCATGGCGGGTTGCTGGCCCTGCGCGATGATCAGGAGCATCTGGCCGCGATGGAGGCGCACGGCATCGCGCCGATCGACCTGCTGGTGGTCAACCTTTATCCGTTCGAGGAAACCGTGGCCAAGGGCGCGGCCTATGACGACTGCATCGAGAATATCGATATCGGCGGCCCGGCGATGATCCGCGCGGCGGCCAAGAACCACGCCTTTGTCAACGTGGTGGTGGATGTGGCGGACTATCACGCGCTGCTGGCCGAGCTGGACGCGAATGACGACCGCACCACGCTTGCCTTCCGCCAGCGTCTGGCGCAGGCGGCCTATGCGCGCACGGCGGCCTATGACGCGGCCGTTTCCACCTGGATGGCGGCCGCGATCGGCGAGACGACCCCGCGCCGCCGGGCCTTTGCCGGGACGCTGGCCCAGAGCCTGCGCTATGGCGAGAACCCGCATCAGAAGGCCGCGTTCTATACCGACGGGTCAGCCCGGCCCGGTGTCGCCACCGCGAAGCAGTGGCAGGGCAAGGAACTGTCTTACAACAACATCAACGACACCGACGCTGCGTTCGAGCTGGTGGCGGAATTCGGGGCGGGCTCCGGCCCCGCCTGTGCGATCATCAAACATGCCAACCCCTGCGGTGTGGCGCGCGGCGCGACGCTGGCCGAGGCCTATGGCCGCGCTTTCGATTGTGACCGTACCTCGGCCTTCGGCGGGATCATCGCGCTGAACCAGCCGCTGGACGGCGCGACGGCGGCGGAGATTTCCAACATCTTCACCGAGGTCGTCATCGCCCCCGGCGCCGACGAGGCCGCGCGCGAGATCTTTGCCAAGAAGAAGAACCTGCGCCTGCTGACCACCGATGGCCTGCCCGATCCGTCCGTGGCGTCGCTGGCGTTCAGGCAGGTGTCGGGCGGCTTTCTGGTGCAGGACAAGGACAATGGCGCGATCGGCGCCGCCGATCTGAAGGTGGTGACCAAACGCGCGCCCACCGAGCAGGAGATCGCGGATCTGCTGTTTGCCTGGACCGTGGCCAAGCATGTGAAATCCAACGCCATCGTCTATGTGAAGGATGGCGCCACCGTCGGCGTCGGCGCCGGGCAGATGAGCCGGGTCGACAGTACCCGCATCGCCGCCCGCAAGGCCCAGGACATGGCCGAGGCGCTGGGCCTGGCCGCGCCGCTGACCCAGGGCTCGGTCGTGGCGTCGGATGCGTTCTTCCCCTTCTCCGACGGTTTGCTGACGGCGGCCGAGGCGGGCGCCACGGCGGTTGTCCAGCCCGGCGGATCGGTGCGGGATGAAGAGGTGATCGCGGCGGCGGACGAGGCCGGGCTGGCCATGGTCTTTACCGGCATGCGCCATTTCCGGCACTGATCGGGATGCGCCTTCTTGCCCTTACCGCGCTTCTGGTTTTCGTGGCCGATCAGGCCACGAAATACCTTGTGGTGTTCGGGCTGAACCTGCGCGAGCGGCTGTCAGTCGATGTCTGGCCGCCCTATCTGAACTTTCGCATGGCGTGGAATCAGGGGGTCAATTTCGGCCTGCTTTCCAACAGCGCGGAAATCATGCGCTGGGTGCTGGTGGCGGTCGCGCTGGTGATCTCGGGCTGGGTGATCCGCTGGGCCGCACGCGCCGCGCTGGCACCGGTGGCACAGATCGCGGCGGGGTGCCTTGTGGGGGGCGCGCTGGGCAATGTGGTGGACCGTGTACTTTACGGCGCGGTGGCGGATTTCCTGAACATGTCCTGCTGCGGCTTCGACAATCCCTATTCGTTCAACATCGCCGATATCGCGATCTTCGCCGGGGCGCTCGGGCTGGTGCTTTTCGCCGACGCGAAGAAGACCCCGTGACGCGCCCGCGGCCTTGCGCTAAACAAACCCGAAGACCGGAGAAGGAGGCCTTCATGCGTGCCATGCGCGTTTTCGCAGCAATCCCTCTGGCCACGGTTGTGGCCCTGTCGGGCTGTTCCGGCGGCAAGGAGCCGAGCCTGATGGAAATCCGTTCCTCCAGCTCCACGCCCGATGAATTTGCGATCCTGCCGAACAAGCCGCTGGAGGTTCCGCAAGACCTTGCCGCGCTGCCGCCGCCCACGCCGGGCGGGGCCAACCGGGTGGATCCGACGCCGATCGCCGATGCGGTTCTGGCGCTTGGCGGCAATCCGGCGCGGCTGTCGGGCGCTGAAGTTCCCGGGCGCGAGGCGGCGCTGGTGGCGCAGACCACGCGGTTCGGCATGGATGGCAGCATCCGCCAGACGCTGGCAGCCGAGGATCTGGAGTTTCGCAGCGCGCACAGGGGCCGCCTGCTGGAGCGGCTGGTCGGCACGACGCGTTATTTCAAGGTCTACCGCCCCCAGGCGATCGACCAGGATGCCGAGCTTTCCCGCTGGCGGCGGGCGGGTGTGCGCACGGTTGGCGCGCCGCCGCCACTGGCCGACCAATAGGCGCCTCTCACATCCGCGTTTGCCGGTCTTGAACCGGCGGCGCATCGGCGTAGCTTGGATATATCGTTGATCGGAGTTTGCCATGCCTCGCCTGCCCGGCCTTTTGCTGTTCACCCTTTCCCTTCTGGCCGCGCCCGCGCATGCCGACGAGGTAACGAGCTTTGCCCTCGACAACGGCATGGATGTCGTGGTGATCGAGGATCACCGCGCGCCGGTCGTGGTTCACATGGTGTGGTACAAGGTCGGCGCGGCGGATGAGCCGCCGGGCCGGTCGGGCATCGCCCATTTCACCGAGCATCTGATGTTCAAGGGGACCGACGCCTATCCGGGCAAGGCCGTGTCTGAAATCGTCGAGGCCAACGGCGGCTCCGACAACGCGTTCACATCCTATGACTACACCGCGTATTTTCAGCGCGTCGCGGCCGACCGGCTGGATCTGATGATGGCGCTGGAGGCGGACCGGATGGTCAACCTGACCCTCAGCGAGGCCGACGTGCTGACAGAGCGCGACGTGATTCTGGAAGAGCGCAACCAGCGCACCGAAAACAGCGCCAGCGCCCTGTTCGGCGAACAGCGCAGCGCGGCGCAATATCTGAACCACCCCTACGGCATTCCGATCATCGGCTGGCGGGCCGAGATGGAGACGCTGTCGCGCCAGGACGCGCTGGATTTCTACAAGGCCAACTACACGCCCGACAACGCCATTCTGGTGGTGGCCGGCGATGTAACGCCCGACGCGGTGCGCGCGCTGGCGCAGGAGCGTTACGGGCCGCTGGCCCCCAGCGGCGCGCGGGCCGCCCGCGCCCGCCCGCAGGAGCCGCCGCAACTGGCCGAACGGCGAATCGCCTTTGCCGATCCGCGCGTGGCGCAGCCCTATGTGATCCGCAGCTATCTGGCGCCCGAACGCGATGCGGGCGACCAGGACGAGGCGGCGGCGCTGGTCTATCTGGCCAACCTGCTGGGCGGCGATGGCGCGACATCGCTGCTGGGCCAGAAGCTGCAATTCGAGACCCGGACGGCTGTCTATGCCTCGGCCTTTTACAGCGGAACCTCGCTGGATGACACGACCTTCGGGCTGATCGTGGTGCCCGCCGAGGGGGTCGGCCTGCAGCAGGCCGAAGATGCGATGGACGGGGTTCTCGCCGAGTTTCTCCAAACCGGCGTCGATCCCGAGATGTTCGCGAGCCTGAAGATGCAGCTTCGCGCGTCGAACATCTATGCCAAGGACGATGTCGAGGGGCTGGCCCGGATGTATGGCGAGGCACTGGCCTCGGGCCTGACGGTGCAGGACGTGCAGGACTGGCCCGATGTGCTGGATCAGGTGACGCCCGAGGATGTGATGGCGGCCGCGCATGCGGTGCTTGATCGCAAGAAGGCGGTGACCGGATGGCTGATGCGCGAAGATGTTCCGGAGGTGACCCAATGATCCGCTTTGCATGCGCCTGTATTCTGGCCCTCGTGGCCGCGCTGCCGGTTCGGGCGGCTGTTGATATTCAGGAAGTGACATCCCCGGGCGGCATCGACGCCTGGCTGGTCGAAAGCCACGAAATTCCGTTCGTGGCGCTGGAAATCCGGTTTCAGGGCGGCGCCAGCCTGGACGCGCCGGGCAAGCGCGGGGCGATCAATCTGATGACCGGTCTTCTGGAAGAGGGCGCGGGCGAGATGGACGCGCGGGCCTTTGCCACCGCCCGCGACGCGCTGGCCGCGAGCTTTGAGTTCGACGTCTACAACGATGCGCTGTCGGTTTCGGCGCAGTTCCTGACCGAAAACAGGGCGGCGGCGGTCGATCTTCTGCGCCTTGCGCTGACCGAGCCGCGGTTTGACCAAGACGCGGTGGAGCGTGTGCGCGCGCAGGTCGTTTCAGCGATCCGTTCGGATGCCAAGGATCCCGACAAGATCGCCTCTCACACATTCAACGAACTGGCCTTCGGCGATCATCCCTATGGCACGCCGGTGAATGGGCGCGAGGAGGATGTGACCGCGTTGACCCGCGCCGATGTGATCGAGGCGAAATCGCGTGTCATGACGCGCGACCGGCTGTTCGTCAGCGCGGTGGGCGACATCACCGCGCAGGAGCTTGGCGTGTTGCTGGACGATCTGCTGGCCGGGCTGCCGGAGCGCGGCGCGCCGATGCCCGGCAAGGCCGAATACCGGCTTTCGGGCGGGGTGACGGTGGTGCCTTTCGACACGCCGCAATCGGTTGCCGTGTTCGGGCATGAGGGGATCGACCGGGACGACCCGGATTTCTTTGCCGCCTATGTGCTGAACGGGGTGCTGGGCTCTGGCGGGTTCAGCTCGCGCCTGATGGAAGAGGTGCGCGAAAAGCGCGGGCTGACCTATGGGGTGTATTCCTATCTCTACCCGATGGACCATGCCGCGCTGATGCTGGGGCAGGTGGCCTCGGCCAACAACCGTGTGGCCGAGGCGATCGATGTGATCCGGGCCGAATGGGCCAGTGTCGCGCAGGAGGGCATCACCCAGGCCGAGCTGGACGCGGTGAAGACCTATCTGACCGGCGCCTATCCGCTGCGGTTCGACGGGAACGGGCCGATCGCCAACATCATGGTGGGCATGCAGATGCAGGGTCAGGGCGTGGATTACATCGCCACCCGCAACGACAAGATCAACGCGGTGACGCTGAGCGATATCCGGCGGGTGGCGGCGCGGCTTCTGGATGCCGATGCGCTGCATTTCGTGGTGGTGGGGCAGCCGGTGGGCCTCGAGACGACGAACTGAGCCTGTGGTTGTGGCCGGGGGCTGTCTGCCCCCGGACCCCCGAGGATATTTCCGGAAAGATGAAAGATGCGGGCGACGGGTTTCCGGTGTGAAACGGACATGGGCGAATCGGGCCGGGCCATGCTATGGCTTGTGGTATGAATTCGTATAACCCCAACATAGGCGTTGAGCGGCCGGCAATCCGGCAGCTGGATGAGGCTGCAATCAACCGGATCGCCGCAGGCGAGGTGGTGGAGCGGCCGGCCTCTGCGGTGAAGGAGCTGGTGGAGAACGCGCTGGATGCCGGGGCGCGGCGGGTGGATGTGGCGGTTGCGGCTGGCGGCAAGACGCTGATCCGGGTGGCGGATGACGGGCACGGGATCGCGGCGGCGGATCTGCCGCTGGCCCTGTCGCGCCATGCGACATCGAAGATCGACGGATCTGATCTTTTGAACATTCACAGTTTCGGGTTCCGGGGCGAGGCGCTGCCGTCGCTCGGGGCCGTGGGGCGGCTGAAGATCACGTCGCGCGCGGGGGCGGAAGCCGCGGAGATTTTGGTGGCCGGCGGGCAGATGGGCGCGGTGAAGCCCGCGGCCCTGAACCAGGGCACCGTGGTGGAGTTGCGGGATCTGTTTTTCGCGACGCCGGCGCGGCTGAAGTTTCTGCGTTCGGACCGGGCCGAGATGCAGGCGATTTCCGAGGTGGTGAAGCGGCTGGCGATGGCCGAGCCGTTTGTCAGCTTTACCCTGCGCGACATGTCGGGCGGGGGCGAGGGACGGGTGACGTTTCGCGCCGACGCCGAGACCGGCGATATGTTCGACGCGCTGCACGGGCGCCTGGCGCGGGTGATGGGGGCGGAGTTTGCCGAGAATGCGCTGCGGATCGACGCCGGGCGCGAGGGGCTGCATCTGACCGGCTATGCCGCGTTGCCGACCTATTCGCGCGGCTCTGCGGTGGCGCAGTATCTGTTCGTCAACGGCCGGCCGGTGCGCGACAAGCTGCTGGTGGGCGCGTTGCGCGGGGCCTATGCGGATTTCCTGAGCCGGGATCGGCATCCGGCCGCGGCGCTGTTTCTGGACTGTGACCCGCATCTGGTGGATGTGAATGTGCATCCGGCCAAGGCCGAGGTGCGGTTCCGGGAGCCCGGCGTTGCGCGGGGGCTGATCGTTTCGGCCCTGCGCCATGCGCTGGCCGGGGCGGGGCACAGGGCCTCGAGCACCGTGGCAGGGGCGGTTCTGGGGGCGATGCGGGCCGAACCTGCCGGGCCGGCGCGGGTTTATCAGATGGACCGGCCTTCGCCTGGGGTGCTGGCGGCGAGCCATGCCGCGCAGGCGCCGGGTTTTGCCGAGGCGGCCGTACCATCGGCGCGCGTGGAGGAGCCACTCGTGGAACCGGCGGATCTGCCGCTGGGAGCGGCGCGGGCGCAGGTGCATGAAAACTATGTCATCGCCCAGACATCGGATGGCATCGTGATCGTGGACCAGCACGCCGCGCATGAGCGGCTGGTGTATGAAAAGCTGAAGCGGCAGATGGCCGAGAACGGCGTGGCGGCGCAGGCGCTGCTGATCCCCGAGATCGTCGAGTTGTCCGAGGGCGATTGCGCGCGGTTGCTGGAGGTTGCCGGGGATCTGGCGCGGATTGGGCTGGTGATCGAGCCGTTCGGCGGCGGCGCCGTAGCGGTGCGCGAGACGCCCGCGATTCTGGGCGAGGTGAATGCGCAGGCCATGCTGCGCGACATTCTGGACGAGCTGGATGATCTGGGCGACAGCCAGATGGTGAAGGCGCGGATGGAGGCGATTCTGAGCCGGATGGCCTGTCACGGCTCGATCCGCTCGGGGCGCCGGATGCGCGGCGAAGAGATGAACGCGCTGCTGCGCGAGATGGAGGCCACGCCGCATTCGGGGCAGTGCAACCATGGGCGGCCCACCTATGTGGAGCTGAAGCTGAGCGATATCGAAAGGCTGTTCGGGCGCACATGATCCAGATCGGCGATACGACCTATGTTCTGACTGATCCGCCTGTTCTGGCCGCCTTGGCCGGGGCGGCGGTGCTGTTGCTGGTGCTGATCCTTCTGGTGATGGCGGTGCGCCGGGCCGGGCGTTCGGCGCAGATGAGCGCGCCGCTGATCTATCAGATGGATCAGCTGGGCCGCCATGTGCAGATGCTGTCGGACGGGCAGCAGCAGCTTGCCGGCGGGCTGACCCATGTGTCGGAGGCGCAGGCGGCCAGCCAGACCAATATGCTGCATCTGATGGAGCAGCGCCTGGCCGAGGTCAGCCGGGCGATGGGCGAGAACCTGCAGGGCACGGCAACCCGCACCGCGCGATCCCTGGGTGATCTGCAGCAGCGGCTGGAGACGATCGACAAGGCGCAGGCGAATATCGAGAAACTGTCGGGGGATGTCTTGTCGCTGCAGGACATTCTGTCGAACAAGCAGACCCGCGGCGCATTCGGGGAGATCCAGCTGAACGATATCGTCAGCAAGGCCCTGCCGAAAGACAGCTATACGCTTCAGGCGACGCTTTCGAACGGCAAGCGGGCGGATTGCCTGATCCACCTGCCGAACCCGCCGGGCCCCATCGTGGTGGACAGCAAGTTCCCGCTCGAGGCTTACGAGGCGCTGCGCCGCGCCGATACCAAGTGGGAGCTGAACGAGGCCGCCAAGCTTTTGCGGGCATCGGTCAAGGGGCACATAAAGGCGATCTCCGAGCGTTATATCATCGAGGGTGAGACCGCCGATGGCGCGCTGATGTTCCTGCCGTCCGAGGCGGTGTATGCCGAGCTGCATTCGAACTTCCCCGAACTGGTGCGCGAGGGGTTCGATGCGCGGGTCTGGATCGTGTCGCCCACCACCTGCATGGCCACGCTGCACACGATGCGCGCGATCCTGAAGGATGCACGGATGCGCGAACAGGCCGGCGCGATCCGCAAGACGCTGAAAATGCTGCACCGGGATGTCGAGATCGTGGTGGAGCGTGTAGGCAAGCTGAATACCCATTTCGCGCAGGCCCGCGGCGATCTGGAAGGGATCGGCACCGCGGCCGAGCGCGCGGGTAAACGGGCCGCCAAGCTGGACAATTTCGATTTCGAGGAACTGGCCCCCGAAGAAGACGCCCGCGTGGTGCCCTTGCCGCAGCGCGATTAGGCGGCGGCGGGCCGATCGCGCCGGTTCCCCCTTGTGCATCACGGCAAGACGAAGGACACTTGCCGTCAACTCGGAAGGAGGGGACTCGGATGCTTGAAATTAGCCCCAACAAAGTGGCCCATGTGATCGTGCGTGCCCGCGAAATCGATGCCAAGGTCGGGCGCTGGGACAGCCCCGGCGATGTGGCCGATGCGGATACGATTCTCGAAGCGCGCGCCGGCGATGCGACGGAGAAAGAGCTGCGGGCCTTTATCAACGGCCTCAACGCGGATGAGCAGGCGAGCCTGGTTGCCGTGATGTGGATCGGCCGGGATACGTTTGGTGCCGATGATCTGGAAGAGGCAATCCAGACCGCCCGCGACGAGGCCGATACGCCGACCGCCGATTACCTTCTCGGGGTGCCGCTACTGTCGGACTATCTGGAAAGCGGGCTCGAGGCGCTGAACTATGACGTGACCGATCTGGAAGAGGATCTTTACTGATCCGCGGGCGCCGCGCGCCGTAACGGGCCCGCCCACAGCCAGATGCATCAAGGCCGGTCTTTCGACCGGCCTTTTTACTGGCGCCCTGGCTTGCCTGCCGGGGCTGCGTTAGGACTGAAAGATATAGGTGCCCGGCGCCGCGACCAGCGGCGAAAGCCCTTCGTCCGGGGCGCCCATTGCGGGAGGCGCCACCATCTCGGGGCTGCTCTTTTCACGCAGCCAGTTGCCCCATTCGACCCACCAGGAACCTTCCTTGGGGGGATGCCGCTCGGCCCAGGTATCGGGGTCGAGGTACAGCTTTTCGGGGGTCCGGTGGCCGATGCGGTAATGCCGCCCCCGGTGGCCGGGCTCGCTGAGAATGCCGCCGTTGTGGCCGCCTTTCGTCAGCACGAAGGTCAATTCGCTGTCGGTGAACAGCGTGGTTTTGTAGACCGAGCGCCAGGGGGCGATGTGATCCATCTCTGTGCCGATGATGAAGAAGGGCGCGTTGATGTCTTTCAGCGCGATTACCCGGCCTTCCACAGCGAACCGGCCCGAGGTCAGGCGGTTTTCGAGGAACAGCCCGCGCAGATATTCCGAATGCATCCGGTAGGGCATCCGGGTGGAATCGGAATTCCAGACGGAAATGTCGAACTCTTCTTCGTCCTGGCCCAGCAGGTACCGGCGCACCGCGCGGGTCCAGATCAGGTCTTCGGCCCGCAGGGCGCGGAAGGCGCCCGCCATCTGTTCCTGATCCAGATAGCCCTGATCCCACATCATGTCTTCCAGAAAGGCCAGCTGGCTTTCGTCGAGAAACAGCATCAGCTCGCCGGCCTCGGTGAAATCGGTCTGCGCGGCAAGAAGCGTGACAGAGGCGAGCCGATCATCATTGTCGCGCGCCATCGTGGCCGCCGCGATCGACAGGATCGTGCCGCCGAGGCAATAGCCGCAGGCATGGATCTTGGTGCCCGGGAAGATCTTTGAAATCGCGTCGAGGGCGGCCATCACGCCCAGCCTGCGATAATCGTCGAGCGAAAGATCACGCTCGTCGGCAGAGGGGTTGTGCCAGGAAATGGTGAAAACCGTAAAGCCCTGGCTGACAAGATAGCGGATCAGCGAATTTTCGGGGCTGAGATCGAGGATATAGTATTTCATGATCCAGGCCGGCACGATCAGGATCGGCTCCGCCTGCACCTTGTCCGTCTGCGGGCTGTACTGGATCAGCTCGCACAGCTCGTTGCGATAGATCACCTGTCCCGGCGTGCAGGCCAGGTTCCGCCCGACCTCATATTCGGCGGACGGTTCCGCCCGGGTGTGGGTGAACTGGCGCATGATGTCATCGGCGAAATGGCGGGAGCCTTCATAGAGGTTCATGCCCCCTGTCTCCATCGTCTTCGCCAGGATTTCCGGATTCAGGAAGGGCGAGTTTGACGGCGACATCACGTCGAGCATCTGCCGGGTTATGAACCCGACGCGGTCTGTGCTCCGGCGGCGGGTGCCGCGCACCTCTTCGGTGGCCGTATCCCACCAATCCTGCGAGGCCAGGAAATATTGCTTGAACAGGCTGAAGGGCGGTTTTTGCCAGCCTTCATGGTCGAACCGGCGATCGCCGGGCTTCGGTTCGAAAGGCGGCCTGTTCTCGATGGTGCTGGTCAGGCCGGTTGCGTGCAGGAAAAGCTTGATCAAATTCTGTTGAGCGCGCTCGGCCAGTTCAATCTGACGGCCCGGTGCGCGTGACAGGTGCAGCATGAAATCGCTGAAGGCCGCGCCCGCCGCATTGGGGGAAACGCCATTGGTCAGCCGCGCCGTGAGCGCCCGGCTGGCCCGGTCGAGCGTTTCATAGGAATGTTGATGCGACCGGTGCCCGTTGGGCGGGGCGGAAGCAGGCTCGATAATGGCGGGAACATTGGGCGTGCCGGCCCTGGTCGTGGGCGTTTGCGCGGTTTCCGAGGATTTGGGAGCAGTCATCAGGCCCTCATGGCATCGCTGAACGTTGCGGGTTTCATACTATGACACGATAGATATGTCAGATTTTCGAAGCCCCCACCTTGAGATGGCGCAAATTGTGGGGGCCTTTGCCGCACGTTGAACAGAAAAAAGGCCGCCCCGGGATACGGGACGGCCTTTTTTCAGCTTTTCTGCTTGCTCAGCCCTGACGGGCTTTGAAGCGGGGCTGCGTCTTGTTAATCACATAGACGCGGCCCTTGCGGCGCACGATGCGGCAGTCGCGGTGACGCTGCTTCAGCGAGCGGAGCGAGTTCCTGACCTTCATGGGTCTTCTCCTCAATCGCGGCGCGGCGTGCGCCTAGGTTACATTGCTGCCTGAACGGCAGAGAATTCATGGTGGGCGGTACTGGGATCGAACCAGTGGCCACTACGATGTCAACGTAGTGCTCTACCGCTGAGCTAACCGCCCATGACCGCCCGATCCCGCCTGTCCCAAACAAATAGGACGCGGAGGGGCCGCGTCGGTTCGCAGGTCTATAAAAGGAGTCGGAAAATGGTTCAAGGGCTTTTGGCAACTTCGTAAATGTCGTTATACAGATGGGGAAGAGGGAGCGTAAATGCCGAAACCGCCGTTCAAACTCTTGCTGCCAGGGACCCGCACGACCAGCGTCGTGTTTTCCTCGCCGCACAGCGGGCGGGATTACCCTTGGGCTTTTCTGCGAAAGTCGGTGCTTGACGAGATGGCCGTGCGCTCGTCCGAGGATGCCTTTGTCGATCTGCTTTTCGCGGATGCACCCACGCTCGGGGCGCCGTTGCTGGCGGCAACGGTGCCGCGCGCCTATGTCGATCTGAACCGCAGCGCCGACGAACTGGACCCGGCGTTGATCGAAGGGGTGCGCAAGACGGCGCATAACCCGCGCATCAGCTCTGGCCTGGGGGTGATTCCCCGCGTCGTGGCCAACGGCCGGGCGATTCAGTCCGGCAAGATCTCGCTGCACGAGGCCCGCGCGCGGCTGGATACGCACTGGCACCCTTATCATGCGCGGCTGCAGGCGCTGCTGGATGAAAGCCATGCTGCGTTTGGCGAGGCGATTCTGATCGACTGTCATTCGATGCCGCATGAGGCGATCGACAGCATCACCCGCATCGGCCATCCGCGCCCCGAGGTTGTTCTGGGCGATCGTTTCGGCGCGGCGGCGCATCGCGACATCATCGAACGAATCGAAGCGGCCTTTGTGAGCGCGGGGCTGAAGGTGGGCCGCAATGCGCCTTTCGCCGGGGCCTACATCACGCAGCACTATGGCCTGCCTTCGCGCGGGCAGCACGCCGTGCAGATCGAGATTGACCGGTCGCTTTACATGAATGAACAGATGATCCGGCCCAACGGTAATTTTCACGGTTTCCGGAGGCTGCTGGCCGGTGTCATGGCCGAGATCGCCGACATCGGCCGGGGCGACGAATTGCCGATGGCCGCCGAATAGGCGCTAGCGCAGGGCGCGCCCTTTCACGATCGCATCGCTGCCGAACTTGCGGCGAATTTCATCGGTCGCGCGTTCGGCGCCTGCCCGTTTTCCGGCAAGCGGGTCCAGCAGATCGCCCGACAGATCGGCCGTGTCGGCGGGGTGCAGATCCGACAGGCCGACGCCCAGCAGGCGATAGGGGCCCTGATCGCCCACCTGATCGAACAGATCGCGCGCGGTGCGGTACAGGCGGTCGGCCATCTGGGTGGCGTCATGCAGCGATACGCGGCGGGTGATCAGGCTGTGATTGGCGCGCTTCAGCTTCAGCACCACCACGCGCCCGGCCTTGCCCTTGGCCTTGGCGCGGTCGGCCACCTTTTCGGACATCCGCCACAGATGCCCGTCCAGAATGTCGGGGTCCGAGGTGTCTTCGAAAAACGTGGTTTCGTTGGAGATGCTTTTCATCGGGGCGTTGGCGGAGACGCGGCGGTGATCTTCGCCCCGGGCCAGATGCCACAGCCGCTCGCCGAAGCTGCCGAAACGCGCCTCCAGATCGCGCTGCTCCCACCGGCGCAGATCGGCGAAGGTGCGGATGCCCGCGCGTTCCAGCGATACCTGCGCCGCCGCGCCCACGCCCCAGATCATGCGGACGGGTCTGGGGGCGAGAAAATCCAGCGTCTCCGCCCGGCCGATCACCGAAAATCCGCGCGGCTTGTCCAGATCAGAGGCGAGCTTGGCCAGAAACTTGTTATGGCTGAGCCCGATGGAGCCGGAAAGCCGCAGCTCTGTCTCCATCCGCTTGACCAGCCGGGCCAGCATCACCGCAGGCGGCATCCCGTGCAGCTTTTCGGTGCCTGTCATGTCAAGAAACGCCTCGTCCAGCGACAGCGGTTCGATGGCCGGCGTCATCTCGTCCATCATCGCGCGGATCTCGCGCGAGGCGGCGGCATAGACATCGCCGCGCGGCTTGATCACGACCGCCTCGGGGCAAAGCTTCAGCGCCTGGAACATCGGCATCGCCGAGCGCACACCCTTGATCCGGGCGATGTAACAGGCGGTGGACACCACGCCGCGCCGACCGCCGCCGATGATCACCGGCTTGTCGGCCAGCACGGGGTTGTCGCGCTTTTCGACGCTGGCATAGAAGGCGTCGCAATCCATATGCGCGATCGACAGATCGAACAGCTCGGGATGCGCGATGACCCGCGGGCCGCGGCAGGAAGGGCAGCGCGGCATGTGTTCAAAAACGGCAAGGCAATCGCGGCACAGGGCTTGCATCGGGGGATCCGGGTAAGACGCAGGTTACAGATATACCCGGCATGGCACCGGCAAAAGGGATTTCGTTTTGGCCTTGGGCCGGGCATAGTCGCGGCGCGTAAATTTGGGAATTTCGGATTATGGACACTACTTCGGTGATTGGCGATCTGCTGGGCGGAAACATCGTGCTGTTGCTTCTGGCAGGTTTCATCATCCTTTGCATCGTGCTGGGCGTGCGGATCGTGCCGCAATCCGAAAAGCATGTGGTCGAACGTTTCGGGCGGCTGCGTGCGGTGCTGGGGCCGGGGATCAACCTGATCGTGCCGTTCCTGGATCGGGTGGCGCATCGGATTTCGATCCTCGAACGCCAGCTTCCCACCGCCAGCCAGGATGCCATCACCTCTGACAACGTGCTGGTGCAGGTGGATACCAGCGTGTTCTACCGGATCACCGAGCCGGAAAAAACCGTGTATCGCATCCGCGATGTGGATGGGGCGATCGCCACCACGGTGGCCGGCATCGTGCGGGCAGAGATCGGCAAGATGGAACTGGACGAGGTGCAATCGAACCGCTCCAACCTGATCTCGACGATCAAGGCCTCGGTCGAGGATGCGGTGGATGATTGGGGCATAGAGGTAACGCGGGCCGAGATCCTGGATGTGAACCTTGATCAGCAGACGCGGGACGCGATGCTGCAGCAGCTCAACGCCGAACGCGCGCGCCGCGCCCAGGTGACAGAGGCCGAGGGGCGCAAGCGGGCGGTTGAGCTGGCCGCCGACGCACAGCTTTACGCCGCCGAGCAGGAGGCAAAGGCGCGGCGCATCACCGCCGAGGCAGAGGCTTTCGCGACAGAGGTCGTGGCCAGGGCGATCGCCGATCACGGGATCGAGGCGGCGCAATATCAGGTGGCGCTGAAACAGGTCGAGGCGTTGACCGCCGTGGGCCAGGGCGCGGGCAAGCAGACGATCGTGGTGCCCGCCCACGCGCTGGAGGCATTCGGCGACGCGTTCAACATGCTCAAGGGGCGCGGCTGATGTGGGCGCTGTGGTGGGTCTGGCTGGCCGGGGCGGTGGTGCTGGCCATTCTGGAGGTTCTGGCGCCGGGCTATGTGTTTCTGGGCTTCGCCATCGGCGCGGCGGTGACGGGCGTGATGCTGGCGCTTGGCGTCACGCCCTCGGGGCCGGTGCTGGCGGTGATCTTCGCGCTGGTATCGCTGGCGGGCTGGCTGATCATGCGCAGGCTGTTCGGGCTGAAGGGCGGTCAGGTGAAAACCTTCGACCACGACATCAACGAAAACTAGGTATCCGCGGCCACTGCCTCGCGCCGCCTGTCATAGGCCTGGCGCGCCGCGCGCACCGCGGTCTGGTTTTCGACGGCCCACTGGCGCATGATCTCGACCCGTTCGATCAGGCTGAAGCCCAGGGTGGTCAGTGAATATTCGACTTGCGGCGGGGTCAGGGGCAGTACCCTGCGGTTGACGAGCCCGTCGCGTTCCAGATGGCGCAGGGTTACCGACAGCATCCGTTGCGAAATCCCGTCGACGACGCGGCGCAGCGCGTTGAACCTGCAGGGCCCGCGCGACAGCTCCAGCATCACCAGAAGGCTCCAGGCATCGCCCATCCGGTCGAGCACGTCGCGGATCGGGCAATCCAGATCGGTATTGGCGTTGACGCGTGGCATGGTGGTTCCCTTTTAGTAACCATGAGACTGAACAATGCGTATTCCGGCGAAATTCAATCATCCGTATCTGGTTACTTATCGTAACTTAATTCGGAGGCAAGACTGATGAAGCTTTTTCTGATTGGCGCCAGCGGAATGATCGGATCGCGGATCCTGGCAGAGGCCGTTTCGCGCGGGCACGAGGTGATTGCGGGTGGTCGGTCGCCAGCGAAGATCGCCACCGGCGCGGGCATTACGCCGGTTGCCATCGACGCAACCGATGCCGCGTCGCTCGCCCCTTTTGCCGCGCAGGCGGACGTCATCCTTTCGGCGACCTCGCCACGGTTTTCCGGCGATGGGATCGCCGATGCCACGGCGCTGGGCAAGGCGCTGATCGCGGCCGCGACCGTGGCCGGAAAGCGGGTGGTCGTCGTGGGCGGCGCCGGTACGCTGAACCTGCCCGACGGAACCCCGGTGTTGAACGTCCTTCCGCCCGAGATCGTGCCCGAGGCCACCGGTATGAAAGCTGTGCGCGATATGCTTGCCGAAAGCGGGCTGGACTGGGCGTTCTTCGCCCCCGCCGCCATGATCCAGCCGGGCGCACGCACCGGCAGCTTTCGGCTGGGTGGCACGGTTCTGGTCAGCGATGCCGACGGCAACAGCGCGATCAGCGCCGAAGACTATGCGGTCGCCTTGATGGATGAGGTAGAGACGCCGAAACACACCGGTCAGGTGTTTACCATCGGTTACTGATCAACCCCGGTTGGGTCGCTGCGCCTGGGGCGAGGTAAGTTCCGCCCGCAGCGCCAGCGCAGCGGCGCGCGGATCTTCGGCACGCCAGACGGGGCGGCCCACCACGATGTGATCGGCCCCGTCGGCGATGGCCTGCGCCGGGGTCGCCACGCGTTTCTGATCGCCCAGATCGGCGCCCGCCGGACGCACGCCGGGGGTGATGATCAGCCGGCCCTCGGCCTGCGGCAGCGCCCGGATCAGCGCCGCCTCGTGCGGCGATGCGATCAGCCCGTCGGCGCCGGCCTCCAGCGCGATGGCGGCGCGTTCCAGCACGATGTCGCGCAGCTCGCCGGGCTTGATCAGATTGGCGTCCAGATCGGCGCGGTCCATCGAGGTCAGGATCGTCACCGCCAGAATTTTCGTGGCCGATCCGCCCTTGCCCTCGGCGGCGGCGCGCACCACGTGCGGGTCGCCATGCACGGTCAGGAAATCCAGATCGAACCGCGCCAGCCCGCGCACCGCCGCCTCGACCGTGGCGGCGATGTCAAACAGCTTCATGTCCAGAAAGATGCGCTTGCCGTGCTCGTCCTTCAGCTCGCGCGCCAGGGCCAGCCCGCCGCCTGTCAGCATCCCCAGCCCGATCTTGTAGAACGACACGGCATCGCCGATCCGGTCGGCCAGCTCGAGCCCGGCATGGGCATCGGGCACGTCAAGCGCAACGATCAGGCGGTCATCGGCAGGGGGCTGGGTCATCGGCGGTCTCCGTTCCGGGGCTTCGATAGCGGGACAAAGGCGAAATGGCAAATCTTTCACATTCGCGTTTTCACGGGATTGCGAGTGCAAGTTCATTCGCCGGGGCACGGCACGGGTTCGATACTGCGCGGGGGGCCGGTGTTCAACGATGCGGTCCGCCACACCTGCTTTCATAAAGAATTGGAGAAGACCATGTTCCAACACATTCCCCGCCGCGCCGGCGCATTCGGCGCTCTGGCGTTGACTGGCGCCGCGTTCGGTGCGCCGGCTTTCGCCACCACGCTGGAGATTTCCGTGACCAACACAGCCGCTTCGGGCGGTTTTTCGATCACGCCGCTGTTCGCCGCCTTCCATGATGGTTCGTACGACGCGTTCAATCTGGGCACCTCGGCCAGCGCCGCGGTCGAAGCGCTCGCCGAGGTCGGGGATGCGGCAGGGGTGACGGCCGAGCTTGCCGCTGCGGATGCCAAGGCGCAAAGCGTGGTGATCGCCGGAACCGAAACCGGCCCGCCCACGATCGACCCGGGCGAAACCGCCTCCCGGCAGGTCACGCTGGATCCGTCCGGCAACCGTTACCTGAGCTTCCTGTCGATGCTGGTGCCATCGAATGACACGTTTCTGGGCACGGACGATCCGCGAGCGTTCGATCTGTTCGGCGCGGGCGGAGTATTCGCCGGGGATTTCACCATCGATGTCACCGCGAGCTATCTCTACGACGCCGGAACAGAGGTGAACGATCCGGCAAACGGCGCGGCATTTATCCTGGGTCAGGTGGGTACCGATGGCGCGGTCGAGGGGGGAACCGTGCAGCGGGCCTCGACCCTGTCGGCCTTTGCCGGGCTGGAAACGCCGCTTGGCCTGCTGGATGACGGGTTGATCGATTTCACCTCCGAGCCGGGCGCGTTCTCGGTGGCTTCGATATCTATCCGCGAAGTGCCGCCGGCGCCGGTGCCACTGCCTGCCACGGCGCTGCTGGGGATTGGCGGTCTGGCCGCACTTGGCGCGGTGCGCGGCCGCAGGCGCGCGGCCCGGCCCTGATTGCACAGGGGGGCGGGCACTGCCACCGGTCGGGGATGGTGCCCGCCCGCCGGCGGGGGCGGGGAAATCGGGATCCAAGCGTCGCGGAGTTGATCACGGAACCTTGAAGACCGGCAGAGGGCTCTCCACATGGGCTGAGAGGCCTGCGATTGGGGCGTGCCGCTGAGCGGGCGTTTCAAAGGACAGGCGCTTGGCAAAAGGAGAATGCCCGATGGACATGGAAAAGTTCACGGAACGGTCGCGTGGTTTTCTGCAGGCTGCTCAAACCATCGCGATGCGCGAAAATCACCAGCGGCTCGCGCCCGAACACCTTCTCAAAGCATTGATGGACGATGATCAGGGGCTTGCATCCAACCTGATCAAACGCGCGGGCGGTGCGCCCGAACGCGTGGTCGAAGCCGTGGATGTTGCCCTGTCGAAGATGCCCAAGGTGACAGGCGATGCCGGGCAGGTCTATCTGGACCAGTCCACCGCCAGGGTTCTTGACGAGGCCCAGAAGATCGCCACCAAGGCGGGCGACAGCTTTGTTCCCGTGGAACGGATCCTGACCGCGCTGGCGATGGTGAAATCAAAGGCCAAGGACGCGCTGGATGCCGGCGCGGTGACCGCGCAGAACCTGAACGCGGCGATCAATGACATCCGCAAGGGCCGCACCGCCGACAGCGCCTCGGCCGAAGAGGGCTATGACGCGCTGAAGAAATACGCGCGCGACCTGACCGAGGCCGCCGAGGAAGGCAAGATCGACCCGATCATCGGCCGCGACGAGGAAATTCGCCGCGCCATGCAGGTGCTCAGCCGCCGGACCAAGAACAACCCGGTTCTGATCGGCGAGCCCGGCGTGGGTAAAACCGCGATCGCCGAGGGGCTGGCCCTGCGCATCGTCAATGGCGATGTGCCCGAAAGCCTGAAGAACAAGCGCCTGATGGCGCTGGACATGGGCGCGCTGATTGCCGGCGCGAAATACCGGGGCGAGTTCGAGGAGCGGCTGAAATCCATCCTCAAGGAAATCGAGGCCGCCGCCGGCGAGATCGTCCTGTTCATCGACGAGATGCACACGCTGGTGGGCGCGGGCAAGTCCGATGGCGCGATGGATGCCGCCAACCTGATCAAGCCCGCGCTGGCGCGGGGCGAGCTGCATTGCATCGGCGCGACCACGCTGGATGAATATCGCAAGCACGTTGAAAAAGACGCGGCTCTTGCCCGCCGGTTCCAGCCGGTGATGGTGGACGAGCCGACGGTGGAAGACACCATTTCCATCCTGCGCGGCATCAAGGAAAAGTATGAGCTGCACCACGGCGTGCGGATCTCCGACAGTGCCCTTGTGGCGGCGGCGACGCTAAGCCACCGCTATATCACCGACCGTTTCCTGCCCGACAAGGCGATCGACCTGATGGACGAGGCCGCCAGCCGTCTGCGCATGGAAGTGGACAGCAAGCCCGAAGAGCTGGACGCGCTGGATCGCCAGATCCTGCAGCTTCAGATCGAGGGTGAGGCGCTGAAGAAAGAGGATGACGCGGCATCCAAAGACCGGCTGGCCAAGCTCGAGGAAGAGCTTTCCAACCTGCAGCAACGCTCGGCCGCGATGACGGCCCAATGGCAGGCCGAACGCGACAAGCTGGAAGGCGCGCGCGAACTGAAAGAGCAACTCGACAAGGCCCGCGCCGAGCTGGACCATGCCAAGCGCGAGGGCAACCTGGCCAAGGCCGGCGAGCTTTCCTATGGCGTGATCCCCGGGCTTGAGAAAAAGCTGGCCGAGGCCGAGGCGCAGGAAGACGAGATGATGGTCGAAGAGGCCGTGCGCCCCGAGCAGATCGCCCAGGTGGTGGAACGCTGGACCGGCATCCCGACCTCCAAGATGCTGGAGGGTGAGCGCGAGAAGCTGCTGAAGATGGAAGAGGAGCTTGGCAAGCGCGTGATCGGCCAGAAACAGGCTGTTACGGCGGTGGCCAACGCGGTGCGCCGGGCGCGCGCCGGGCTGAACGATGAGAACCGGCCGCTTGGGTCGTTCCTGTTCCTCGGCCCCACCGGCGTCGGCAAGACCGAACTGACCAAGGCCGTGGCCGAGTATCTGTTCGACGATGACAACGCGATGGTGCGCATCGACATGAGCGAGTTCATGGAGAAACACGCGGTCGCCCGTCTGATCGGCGCGCCTCCGGGCTATGTCGGTTACGACGAGGGTGGTGTGCTGACCGAGGCGGTACGGCGCCGGCCTTATCAGGTGGTGCTGTTCGACGAGGTCGAAAAGGCCCATCCGGATGTGTTCAACGTGCTGTTGCAGGTGCTTGATGACGGTGTGCTGACCGATGGACAGGGCCGCACGGTCGACTTCAAGCAGACGCTGATCGTGCTGACCTCGAACCTCGGGTCGCAGGCGCTGAGCCAGATGCCCGAAGGGGCCGACAGCGCGCAGGCGCGGCGCGACGTGATGGATGCGGTGCGGGCCCATTTCCGCCCCGAATTCCTGAACCGTCTGGACGAGACGATCATCTTCGACCGGCTCAGCCGGAAGGATATGGATGGCATCGTGACGATCCAGCTGCGGCGTCTGGCCAAACGACTGGCCGCGCGCAACATCACGCTGGAGCTGGACGAGGGCGCCCGCAAGTGGCTGGCCGATGAAGGCTATGACCCGGTGTTCGGCGCCCGCCCGCTGAAGCGGGTGATCCAGCGCAGCCTGCAGGACCGTCTGGCAGAGCTGATCCTGTCTGGCGATGTGATGGATGGCGATACCATCCCGGTGACCGCCGGCGCCGAGGGGTTGTTGATCGGTGATCGCGTGGGCGCGTCGAACCGGCAGCCGCCGGAAGATGCCGTGGTTCACTGAGCCTTGCCCGTTCCGCCGGATGCTCCGGCGGGGCGGGTTACGCCTTGCGCGGTTTGAACAGGAAACGGCGCGGGCGTTTGGCGGGCTGTTCGCTTTCGGGCGCGGGCTGCGCCGGGGCGGTCAGCGCGGCCGGATCGACCACATGCTGGGCCTGCTTGCGCGAAAAGATGAATGTATCGTCGTGTGACGACAGCGACATACCGGCCTCTTCCAGAACACTGCGGACGGATTTCGCCTCTGGCGTGGTGTCATGCGCCAGCGCGAAGATGAATTCATCCATCAGGCCGGTCACATCCCGCTCCTTCAGCTGGCGCTTGCGCTGCGCCAGAATGCGCAGGACGGCGGTTTTGAAGCTCGGGTCGTCAAGCTGATCTGTCCCTGTTTCGCCAGTTGCCGCGATTCTGGAAAACACCTGGAACAGGCGCTCGTAGATGCGCGATTGTGCGGGCGTCATGCGTTGGGTCGCGGCGGCGCCCGGCGGGAAGATCGCGGTGCGGCGGCCGCCCTCTTCCCTAACGGAGAGTTTCATGCGGCGCGGAACGATGGTTTTGCGCGGCTTCGCCGCCTGCGCATGGGTCGTGCCCGCCCCCTGAAACACGGTTGTCGTATTCAGTGAATACGACCTGTGGTCTGACTGCACCCCGCGCGACACACGGGGAAGCTCTTGGCCTGCCTGCGGCATTCTGCCCCTCGTCCGAAGTTCTGCATCCCGCCCATCGGTGCGGAATGACCTTCGGTTATGATTGTTTGCCTCAAATCTGTCCTTTTTTGGACTTGGAGAAGATTTTTGCCACGGGCAGGCCCCCCCGGCAAGCGGCCGGGCGGAACCCTTGTGTTTTCGGCGGAAACGCGCAGATCAGTCGGCGCCGGCCGCCTCGCGCGCGATGGTGTCGAGCAGGGCCTGAACCTCTTGCATCGGACCTTCGGGAAAGGTGCTGAACCCCACCACCGTTTCATCGGGCTTGTCCGGCCTGACATAGACGAAGATGTCATAGGGGCAGAAGCGGACGTTCGTGTAATCCGCCTCCATCACCTTGCGTGACAGCGCGGCCGAGCAGAAGCTGAAGATGTCGGCCTTGGTGAAAATGGTCACGTCGGAGCCGACATCGGCCTTCGTCCGCTCCAGCATGTCGCCGGTGTGGCTGACGCTGTCGATCACCAGCCCCTGGCCCAGTACCGCGTTTTCCAGCGCGAAGACGACATCATCGAAACTGTCGCTCGTGGTGTAGGTGATCGCGTCCTGCGCCAGAACCGGCGTTGCCAGCAGCGCGATGGCTGCAACTGCGAGTGTCTTTTTCATTTTATCCTCCCGAACGCCTCTGGCTTGTTACAGAGGGTTGTTGAACTGTGTCATGAGATAAACAGTAGGTTCAATCTGGCGCAGGGCCATGATTGAGGTCAAATCGAAGCAGGGGGCAGCTGATGGATTGGGTCGGACGGGTTTTGGAGTGGTTGGCGCTGGGGTTCGTTCTGGTGCTGGGGGTGGTGGTGCTGGTTTCGCTGGTGCTGTTCGTCATCGACCGCACCCAGACGGGCGACGCGATCCGGCGCAACTATCCCGTCATCGGGCGGTTCCGGCACATGTTCACATCGCTGGGCGAATTCTTTCGCCAGTATTTCTTTGCCATGGATCGCGAAGAGATGCCGTTCAACCGGGCGCAGCGCGACTGGGTCGCCCGCGCCGGCGAGGGCAAGGGCAATACCGTTGCCTTCGGATCGACCCGAAACCTGAATATTCCCGGAACGCCGATCTTTGTGAACGCCGCCTTCCCGCCGCTGGACAATCAGTTCGCGGCGACCGCGCCGATGCTGATCGGGCCCTATGCGCGCGAACCTTACAACGCACCCTCGATCTTCAATGTCTCGGGCATGAGCTATGGCGCGATTTCGCGGCCCGCCGTCGAGGCGCTGAGCCGTGGCGCAGCCGAGGCCGGCATCTGGCTGAACACCGGCGAAGGCGGGCTTTCGCCCTATCACCTGCTTGGAAATTGCGACATCGTCTATCAAATCGGCACCGCGAAATACGGGGTGCGCGATGAATTCGGGCGGATCTCGGATGAGAAGCTGAAGCAGGTCGCCGCCCATCCGCAGATCAGGATGTTCGAGATCAAGCTGGCCCAGGGCGCCAAGCCCGGAAAGGGTGGCATTCTGCCCGGCGCCAAGGTGAATGACGAGATCGCGCAGATCCGCGGCATTCCCGTCGGCGAAGACAGCTATTCCCCCAATCGCCATGTCGAGGTCGACAGCTTCGAGGACCTGCTGAATATGGTCGCCCATATCCGCGAGGTTTCGGGCAAACCCGTGGGCTTCAAGACCGTCGTTGGTGCGCCCGAACCGTTTCAGGAGCTGTTCGGCCTGATCCGCGAGCGGGGCGAGGAAAGCGCGCCGGATTTCATTACCATCGACGGTGGCGAGGGCGGCACCGGGGCCGCGCCCATGCCGCTGATCGATCTGGTGGGGATGCCGATCCGCGAGGCGATGCTGATCGTGTCGGACCTGCGCGATACCTACGGTTTGCACAACCGTATCCGCCTGATCGCCAGCGGCAAGCTGGTGAACCCGGCGGATGTGGCCTGGGCCATCACCGCGGGCGCGGATTTCGTGACCTCGGCGCGGGGCTTCATGTTTGCGCTGGGCTGCATTCAGGCGCTCAAGTGCAACCGCAACACCTGCCCCACGGGCATCACCACCCATGATCCGCGCCTGCAGAAGGGGCTGGTGGTCGAGCGGAAATACACCCGCGTCGCGCGCTATGCCCGATCGGTGATCAACGAGGTGGAAACGATCGCGCATTCCGTCGGCGTCGCCGAACCGCGGCTGATGCGGCGGCGCCACGTGCGCATCGTGCAGCCGGACGGATCGTCAATTCCGATGAACCAGATCTACCGCCGCTCCGACCCGGCCGACCACGTTCTGGCAAACAAACACTAGAAATCGTGTTCGGTGTCATATCCGAAGACGCGGAAATCATCGGCGTAGATCTGATCCACCAGCCGCGCGGTTTCGTTCGAATAGAATTCCTTGTAGGGCGAGCGTGACACCGCGCGCTGGCGCTGGTTCTCGATCCCGAGGCCGGTGCGGGCGTTGATCTGTTCGATGTCGTCGGAAAAGGTTTCGGTCTTGCCGACGTAGTCGACCAGAACCCGGTTGCCGGCATCGCACAGGTAATAGGTCTGTGGCAGGAAATGCAGCCAGCCCAGCAGGCGGTTGCGTTCGCCCCGATGGCTCAGCGCCGCCATGAAGGCATAGAAATCCGGGAATTGCGACAGGTTCCGGCGGCCCCATTCTCCGTCGCGCTTCGAGGTCTGATCGGAGCGCAGATAGTGAAAGGCCGATACCAGCCGGTCATAGGGGTTGCGCGTGATCCCGAAGGTGAAGCAACTGTCGAACAGCGCCGGGTCGCGCCATTTGAAGAATTCGGCCGAGCGGTGGCCATGGGTGATCGGCACCTGGCGCGCGATGGTCGTGCCGGCGCATTTGGGCACATGCACGAACAACGCGCCCCGCGCCCGGTTCTCCGACATGTCCAGCGTTTCGCGTTTGGCCCGTATATATTCGCGCGTGTCGAAATAGCGGCGCTGCATCCCGATCCAGCGCGCCCCGGCCTGAAGTCTGGCATCCGCCAGGGCGGCTTTCGTGGAAAACGTTGTCACGCGTACTGTCCCGGCAATCTGGTGGTTGGACCCGCCAAATCTAAAGCAGATGGGTTTTTTTGAGTAAAGGGGCTTTTCTTGGCATAGGCCCGGTGTGGTCGATTGGGTTACAGTCGCCAACGACAATGTGAGCTTTCGTCAATCGGAAATTCGGGCGGAACCATGTAAAAGGGGCCGGAAACCGGTGGAGAGTTCCCTGATGCGCAAGACCTTCAAGTCCGATCTGAAATGGTCCGATGTTACCCCCAGAACGGCATTCCTGAACCGTCGCCAGATCATCGCGGGTGCGGCGGCGCTTGGCGCCATGGCCACGCCTGCGCTGGCGGGCCTTGGCGCGGTCGAAAGCGCTTATTCCACCGATGACGATCCCAATACGTTCGAAGAGATCACCCGGTACAACAATTTCTACGAATTCGGCACCGGCAAGGAAGATCCGGCCCGAAACGCCGGCGCGTTGACGACCGACCCCTGGGCGGTGCAGATCGACGGGCTGGTCGATCGCCCGGGCTCCTACGATCTTGGCGAGATCCTGTCGGGCGTCACGCTGGAGGAGCGCATCTATCGCTTCCGCTGTGTCGAGGCCTGGTCGATGGTCATCCCCTGGGTCGGGTTCGAGCTGAGCACGCTGCTGAACCGGGTCGGCGTGCAGCCCTCGGCAAAATATGTCGCCTTCGAAACGCTGGTTCGCCCCGAAGAGATGCCGGGCCAGCGCCGCCCGATCCTTGACTGGCCCTATCGCGAAGGCCTGAGGCTGGACGAGGCGATGCACCCGCTGACCATTCTGGCCAATGGCATCTATGACGAACCGCTGCCCAATCAGAACGGCGCGCCGCTGCGCCTGGTGGTGCCGTGGAAATACGGGTTCAAGTCGATCAAGTCGATCGTGCGCATCACCCTGACCGAGGAACAGCCGCTCGCGACGTGGAACATGGTCAATGCGCGGGAATACGGATTCTATTCAAACGTGAACCCGCAGGTCAGCCACCCGCGCTGGAGCCAGGCGACCGAACGGCGCATCGGCGGCGGGCTGCTGTCGCGGCGGCAGGAAACGCTGATGTTCAACGGTTATGGCGAAGATGTCGCCGGGCTTTAC